>CAZCVH010000193.1:0-4445 GCA_964502115.1 uncultured Geminicoccaceae bacterium | reverse complement strand
GACGGTGCGGGTGAGCGGGTTCTCGTCGGGCACGATCGCGCGCAGCCGGGCCGTCGTCGTCGGGCCGACGTCGAACCGCACGGCGACCTCGTCGTCGCGCTCGAGGTAGCGCGCCCGCGCCGAGGGCACGTCGGCCTCGATCTCGAGGCTGGTGTCGTCGAGCAGCGCCACCACCGGTTCGCCCGGGGTGACGTAGTCGCCGGCGCTGACGTAGCGCTCGGTGACCACGCCCGGATAGGGCGCGCGCAGGGTGCCGTCGGCGAGATCGGTCTCGGCCAGCGCGAGGTCGGCGCGGGCTTCGCCGAGCTGGGCCTCGGCGCGGGCGATGCGCGCCGTCGCGGCCTCGATCTCCTGACGCTTGTCCTCCAGCTGCGCCGGCGAGAACGCGGCCGACTCCTGCAGGCGCATGAGGCGGCGGCGCTCCTGCTCCAAAAGTGTGAGCTCGGCGCGCTCGGCGGCGATCTGCGCCTCGGCGCCGGTGATCCGCGCGCGCGCGAGCTCGGCGCGGGCGCGCAGGCGGGCGCGGTCGAATTCGGCGATGACGTCGCCGGCATCGACGCGGTCGCCGACCTGAACTTCGAGCGCCTCGACGGCGGCCGCCACGCGTGCCGCCACCTCGCCGCGCTGGGCGGCGACCAGCCGGCCGAGGATCGGCACGGTCTGCGAGAACGCCTCGAGCGTGACCGCGTCGACCTTGACGGCGGAGGCGGGCTCGTCCTGCGCCGCCGCCGGCAGCGTGAACGCGAGCAGGACGACGGCCAGGATGCGGCTCGTTCGCGACATACGGGACTCACCGAAGATTTACCGGTTGCGGACTATGGCTACGGCGGCGCCCGTTTCAAAGTCACGTTCGCGAGCCGACCTTCATGCGTAGCTTTACGGACGGACTGCTGGTCGAGATCACCCTGATCGGCGGTTGGCGTCGCGTCGCGGTGCTCGATCCCACCACCGGCGCCGAGGCCGTCGCCCACGGTCCGATCGATGCCCGCGACGGCGACCTCGTGCAGCTCGCCCGCCGCCGGCTCCAGCGCAGCGCCGGCTCGCCGCCGCGCCGGCCCGTCGGCGGCGATCACGCCTGAGGCTTGCTTCGGCGCCCGCGCTCGGGCACACACCGCCGCTGATCGGCACGTCGTCGTCACCCGCTCCGGGTCCCGTGATCGTGAACCCCGCCGCGCAGCCGCTGTTGAGCATCGAGCACGTCACCAAGCGCTTCGGCGGCATCACCGCCGTCGACGACTGCAGCTTCGCCATCGACGAGGGCTCGATCACCGGCCTGATCGGCCCCAACGGCGCCGGCAAGACGACGCTGTTCAACATGGTCGCCGGCGCCTTCGCGCCGACCTCGGGGCGCATCCGGCTCGACGGCGACGACGTCACCGGCCTGCCGGCGCACCAGCTGTTCGAGCGCGGCCTCGTGCGCACCTTCCAGATCCCGCACGAGTTCCACCGCATGACCTGCCTCGAGAACCTGCTGCTGGTGCCCGAGGGCCAGGTCGGCGAGACCTTGTGGAACGCCTGGCTGCGCTGGCCGCGGGTGCGCGGCCAGGAGCGCCGGCTGCGCGAGCGCGCCGAGGAGGTGCTGGAGTTCCTCAACCTCCACCATCTGCGCGACATGCTGGCGGGCCATCTCTCGGGCGGGCAGAAGAAGCTGTTGGAGCTCGGCCGCACGATGATGACCGACGCCCGGCTGGTGCTGCTCGACGAGCCGGGAGCGGGGGTCAACAAGACCCTTTTGGGCGACATCGCCGGCTCCATCCGCACCCTCAACCGCGAGCGCGGCTACACCTTCTGCATCATCGAGCACGACATGGACCTGATCGCCGCGCTCTGCGATCCGGTCGTCGTCATGGCCGAGGGCACCGTCTTGACCCAGGGCTCGATGGGCGAGATCCGCGCCAACCCGGAGGTGCTCGACGCCTATCTCGGGGCGTCGACCGAAAGCGCGGCATGAGCCTCTTGGAGCTCGACCGCGTCACCGGCGGCTACGGCGAGGCCGACATCCTGCACGGCGTCTCGCTCGCGGTCGCGGGCGACGAGATCGTCGCCATCGTCGGCCCCAACGGCGCCGGCAAGTCGACCGCGATGAAGGCCGTCTTCGGGCTGGTGCAGGTCCGCGAGGGGCGCGTCTGGTTCGACGGCGCCGACCTCAAGGGCCTGCGCACCGTCGACATCGTCAAGCGCGGCATCTGCATGGTGCCGCAGACCGAGAACGTCTTTCCGACGCTCACCGTCGAGGAGAACCTCGAGATGGGCGGCTTTTTGCGCCCGGGCGACCTCGCCCCGCCCAAGCGCAAGGTCTTCGAGCTGTTCCCGCCCTTGGCCGAGCGCCGAAAGCAGCCGGCGGGCACGCTTTCGGGCGGCCAGCGCCAGATGGTCGCCATGGGCCGCGCCTTGATGCTCGATCCCAAGCTGCTCCTCTTGGACGAGCCGACCGCCGGGCTGTCGCCCAAATTCATCGGCCAGATCTTCGACATCGTGCGCGCCGTGCGCGACTTCGGCGTCGCCATCCTCATGGTCGAGCAGAACGCCAAGCAGGCGCTCGCCGTCGCCGACCGCGGCTACGTCCTCGCCACCGGTCAGAACCGCCACGAGGGGCCGGGCAAGGCGCTGCTGGCCGACCGCGAGGTCGCCGAGATGTTCCTGGGCGGCTGAGGGGCGGCGGCGATGGAGATCCTCCAGCTCCTGTTCTACGGCCTGGTGCTCGGCTCGATCTTCGCGCTCGGCGCCATCGGGGTCTCGCTCACCTTCGGCATCCTCGGCTTCGCCAACTTCTCCCACGGCGATCTGATGGCGACCGGGGCCTACGTCGCCTTTCTGGTCTACGTCCAGCTGGCGCTGCCGTTCTGGCTGGCGCTGCCCGTCGCGATCGTCGCCACCGCCGCGTTGGCGGTGGTGATCGACCGCACGATCTACCGCCGCTTTCGCCGCGGCCCGCCCGTCTTGTTGTTGATCTCGTCCTTCGGCATGGCGCTGATCCTGCGCTCGCTGATCCAGCTGATCTGGGGCCCCGAGGTCATGTCCTACGACCCCGGCATCCAGCTCGCCGAGCGCTTCATGGGCCTGCGCTACCAGAACCACCAGCTCGGCATCATCGCCGGCGCGATCGCGCTGGTGATCGTCGTCCACCTCTTTTTGTCGCGGACCAAGGCCGGCAAGGCGATGCGGGCGATGGCCGACAACCCGACCCTGGCCCAGCTCTCCGGCATCGACACCGAGCAGGTGGTGCGGTGGACCTGGATCACCGGCGGCGCGCTCGCCGGCGCCGCCGGCGTCTTTTTGGCCATCGACACCCAGCTCCGCCCGGAGATGGGCTGGTTCCAGCTCCTGCCGATCTTCGCCGCCGCCATCCTCGGCGGCATCGGCAAGCCCTACGGCGCCATCCTCGGCGGCTACATCATCGGCATGGTCACCGAGCTCTCCAACCTCGTCCTGCCGGCCGAGTACACCACCGTCGTGCCGTTCGCGATCCTGGTCGTCATGCTGATCTTCCGCCCGACGGGCCTCTTCGCCGGCAGGAGCTTTTGAATGGAAGGTGGGCTCGCCTACGCGGTCTTCTTTGTGACCTTCGCCTCCATTTACGCCATGCTGGCGCTCGGCCTCAACGTGCAGTGGGGCTACACCGGCATGCTGAACGTCGGCGTCGCCGCCTTCTTCGCCGTCGGCGCCTATACCAGTGCCATCCTCACCACGCCCGCCAGCCCCGACCATCTGGGCGGCTTCGGGCTGCCGTTCTGGGCGGGCTTCGTCGGCGCGATGATCGTCTCGGCCATCCTCGCCGCCGGGGTGGGGTGGATCACCCTCAACCTGCGCTCGGACTATCTCGCCATCGCGTCGATCGGCATCGCCGAGATCGTGCGGCTCTTTTTGAAGAACGAGGCGTGGCTCACCAACGGCGTGCGCGGCATCGCCGGCATCCCGCGCCCGCTCGCCGAGCTGCCCGGCTTCGAGCCGCTCAAGCTCCTGGCCCTCGCGCTCGCGCTCGTGGCGCTGGTCTACTGGGCCAACGAGCGCGCCTACCGCTCGCCCTGGGGCCGGGTGCTGCGCGCCATCCGCGACAACGAGACCGCCACCCGCGCCATGGGCAAGAACAGCCTCGCCTTCCGCGTCCAGGCCTTCTGCCTGGGCTCGGCGATCATGGGGCTGGCGGGGGCCTACTACGCCCACTTCGTCGGCTTCATCAGCCCCGAGGCGTTCGATCCGATCTTCGCCACCTTCATCGTCTGGGTCATGCTGATCGCCGGCGGCTCCGGCAACAACAAGGGCGCGATCCTCGGCGCCTTCGTCATCTGGGGTGTGTGGTCCGGCTCGGAATGGCTCACCACCCGCCTGCCGGCGGACTTCCAGACCCAGGCCGGTGCCGTCCGCGTTCTCCTGATCGGCGTGTTGCTCCAGGTCATCCTCGCCAGCCGCCCCGGCGGCCTGCTGCCCGGCCGCCCGCCCACGCC
>CAZCVH010000192.1:0-4516 GCA_964502115.1 uncultured Geminicoccaceae bacterium | reverse complement strand
CGCTTCGCCGGTGTGGATCAGCGCTTCGCCGTCGCCGAGCAACGCATGGGGGAGCGCTTCGCCGTCGCCGAGCAGCGCATGGACGAGCGCTTCGCCGGCTCGGAGCAGCGCATGGATCAGCGCTTCACCGGCGTCGATCAGCGCTTCGCCGTCGCCGAGCAACGCGAGGACGAGAAGATAGCGGGCCTGGAACAGCGGCTCACCGCGCGTATGGAAGCGTTCCACTGGCGGACGCTGGCGGGCGTGGCCGCCATGCTGCTCGCCCATTTGATCGTGATCTGGCGGCTGCTCGCCGCCTGAGCCCGCTGCTTCGGGAAATGCCGTGAGCCACGTCTTCCATCGTCACCTGCACACCGACTACCCGACCGCGGTGGCCGGCGACGGGGTTCACGTCGTCGACGCCGACGGCAAGCGCTACCTCGACGGCTCGAGCGGGGCGGCGGTCTCGTGCCTCGGCCACGGCCATCCGAAGGTCCGCGCGGCGATCAAGGCGCAGGTCGACCGGCTCGCCTTCGCGCACACCGGCTTCTTCACCACCGAGGTCGCCGAGACGCTCGCCGATCACCTGATCGCGCGGGCGCCCGCCGGCCTGGCGAAGGTCTACTTCGTCTGCGGCGGCTCGGAGGCGATGGAGGCCGCCCTCAAGCTGGCGCGGCAGTACTTCGTCGAGCGCGGCGAGCCCGCCCGCGGTCGCTTCGTGGCGCGCCGGCAGTCCTACCACGGCAACACCCTGGGCGCGCTCGCGGTCGGCGGCAACGCCTGGCGACGCGCGCCGTTCGCGCCGCTGCTGGTCGACGTCGAACACGTCACGCCGGCTTACGCCTACCGCGAGCAGGGCGCGAACGAGAGCGACGCCGCCTTCGTCGACCGGCTCGCCGAGGAGCTGGACGCGACGATCGAGCGGCTCGGGCCCGAGACCGTGGTCGGCTTCGTCGCCGAGCCGGTGGTGGGGGCGACGATGGGCGCGGTGGCGGCGCCGCCCGGCTACTTCGCCGCGATCCGCCGCGTGCTCGACCGCCACGGCTGTCTGTTGATCCTCGACGAGGTGATGTGCGGCATGGGCCGCACCGGCACGCTCTACGCCTGCGAGCAGGAGGGCGTGACGCCCGATCTGGTCACCGTCGCCAAGGGCCTCGGCGCCGGCTACGCCCCGATCGGCGCGATGCTCGCCCACGGCCGGGTGGTCGAGGCGATCCGCGCCGGCTCCGGCGCCTTCCAGCACGGCCACACCTATATCGGCCACGCGCTCGCCTGCGCCGCCGCCCTCGCCGTGCAGGAGGTGATCGAGGAGGAGGACCTGCTCGCCCGCGTGCGCGCCCTCGGCGCCCGCCTCGATGTCGGCCTGCGGGCGCGCTTCGGCGATCACCCCCATGTCGGCGACATCCGCGGCCGCGGTCTCTTCCGCGGCCTCGAGCTCGTCGCCGACCGCGCCGGCAAGGAGCCGTTCGACCCGGCGCTCGCGCTCCACGCCCGCCTCAAGGCCGAAGCGATGGCGCGCGGCCTCATGGTCTACCCGATGGGCGGCACCATCGACGGCAAGCGCGGCGACCACGTCCTCCTGGCCCCGCCCTTCATCTGCACCGAGGCCGACATCGACACCCTCGTCGAGCGGCTGGGCGCGGCGGTGGACGCGGCCGTGGGCGCCTGACCTTCGCCCGCGCGGCCTCACGGCCGCTCGCCGCGGGCGAGCGCCCCTTCGATCTCGTCGACGACGCTCTCCAGCTCGCCGACGCCGTCGATGACGGCGTGGGCGCCGGCGCGGGCGAGCTCGGCGTAGGCCTTCGCTTCGCGCCAGGCGCGCTCGGCCTCGTCGAGGGCGGCGGCCTCCGCCGGCGTGAGCCCGAAGGCGTTGCCGGTGAGCGCCACCCCCACCGTCCAGCAGCCGGCTTCGAGCCCGGCGCGGATGCCGGCCGGGGTGTCGTCGACGACCACTACCGACGATGTCGGCCAGACGCCGAGCTCGACCAAGCTCCGGTAGAGCATCAGCGGCGCCGGCCGGCCGTGGGCGACGTCGCCGGCGCAGACCAGGTTGTCCGGCGTGAAGCCCTGAGCGGCGGCCTTGGGCAACAGCGGTGCCATGATCTCGCGGCTGTAGCCGGTGGTGGAGCCGAGCGCGAGGCCGCGCTCGCGCAGCCTTCGGGCGATGGCCGCGGCGCCGTCGATCAGCTCGCCGTGGTCGGCGACGACGTCGACGGTCATCGGCACGAAGGCCGCGTGGACGCGGTCGATGTCGGCGTCTTCGGGGTCGCGGCCGTGCTGCTCGCGCCAAGCCGCGCGCACCCGCGGCAGGTCCATCAAGGCCTCGATGTGGGCGCGCTCGGCCATGCCCATCGGCTCGCGCGCCTCGGCCTCGGTGAGCGCCACCTCGAAGGCGGCGAAGGCGCGCACGAAGACGTCCGCCGGCGCCTTGGCGCCGTGGTCGACGACGGTCCCGGACCAGTCGAAGATCACCGCCTCGAGCTGGGCGTGTTTGCGCATTCGGCCTCTCCCCAACCAATCGTCGATCGCCTTTTCGCGGGGCGAAGGCGGTGCCGGACCCGGTGCCGCCGGTCACGACCACGAGCCGCGCGGTCGGCGCCGGCGCGTCGATGACCGAGTGGCGCCCGCGCAGACGGGCGCCGGCGCCCCGCCGGCGTTCCACCACGCCCCGCGCGCCGAGGTCCAGCACGGCGTCGCGCTCGGCGGGGACGAGCCGATCCACCCGAGCCGCGGCGAAGAGGGCGAGATCGAAGCGGGGTTCGATGGCGCGCGGCGGTCCGGGGCGGCGATGACGACCGGATGATCCTCGCGGTCGGGTTCGTACTTGACCGCGCCCGCGAGTTGCAACATATGCGCGCTCCCGATGGGTACCGGTGCGCCGGTCGCCGACGATGCGAGGTCATGCGGACGTGACGCCCCGTGCGCTCCACGACAGTGCCCGTGCCATCCGGTCCGTGGCGACCGGGAGGGCGCGCGTGCGTCCGCGTCATGGTGGAACCCTCGACGCCGCGGTGTCCGGGCACCGCCGGCGCGCGTTCGGGGCCGCCGCGATGACGCGCGGCCGCCCCGAGCGGTAAGGCGGCGGGCGCCGCGCGCGCCCGCCATCGCTTCTTAGCCCTTACCGTTGGACGCCTGTCCGTCGCCCCGTCGCGACGGCCGCCGGAGTTCCCGCCCGTGTTTTCGATCACCCCGTCGCCGCGCCGGCCGTCGGTTTCGCTTGCGCCGAGGGGCGTGCGATGACCGCGCGTGCCGAGCGTTGGCTCGAGGCCACGCGGCCCGAGACCCC
Source organism: uncultured Geminicoccaceae bacterium (assembly GCA_964502115.1). Lineage (GTDB taxonomy): Bacteria > Pseudomonadota > Alphaproteobacteria > Geminicoccales > Geminicoccaceae > JAAAPF01. Next base: position 1,251 of record CAZCVH010000192.1, on the reverse strand, counting down.
CTGCCTCGTCGTCGATCTCGACCGCGTCGTCGACAACTACCGCGCGCTCGAAGCGGCGGTGCCGGACGCCCGCATCTTCTACGCGGTGAAGGCCAACCCGGCGCCGGAGCTGCTCGGCCGGCTGGTCGACCTCGGCGCGCATTTCGACGTCGCCAGCGTCGCCGAGATCGACGACGCGCTCGCCGCCGGCGCGCCCGTCGAGCGCCTCTCCTACGGCAACACCATCAAAAAGGAGCGCGACATCGCCGCCGCCTACGGCCGCGGCGTCGGCCTCTTCGCCTTCGACGCCGGCGAGGAGCTGGAGAAGATCGCCCGCGCCGCACCGGGGGCGCGCGTCTTCTGCCGTATCCTCGCCGACAACGGCGGGGCGGAATGGCCGTTGAACGCCAAGTTCGGCTGCACCGCGGAGATGGCGACCGATCTCCTGCGCCGCGCCCCCGCACTGGGCCTGGTGCCCTGGGGTCTCGCCTTCCATGTCGGCTCGCAGCAGAAGGACCCGCAGCAGTGGGACGCCGCGCTGGCGGCGACGGCGGCGGTCTTCCGCGCGCTCGAGGCCGACGGCATCGAGCTCGCGATGGTCAATCTCGGCGGCGGCTTTGCGACCCGCTACCGCGAGGACGTCCCGAGCCCGGCGGAGTACGGCGAGGCCATCCACGAGGCGCTCGCCGTGCATTTCGGCAACCGCCTGCCCGAGATCGTGGTCGAGCCCGGCCGTGGGTTGGTGGGCGACGCCGGCGTGCTCGAGACCGAGGTCGTGCTGGTCTCCCACAAGGGCGAGGCCGACCCGCGGCTCTGGGTCTATCTCGACATCGGCAAGTTCGGCGGTCTGGCCGAGACCATGGACGAGGCCATCCGTTATCCGATCGCGAGCGACCGCCCTGGTCCGACGGTGCCGGTGGTCATCGCCGGTCCCACCTGCGACAGCGCCGACGTGCTCTACGAGCGCACGCCCTACCAGCTGCCGCACGACCTCGAAGCCGGCGACCGCCTGCGCATCAAGAGCACCGGCGCCTACACCACCACCTACGCCTCGGTCGGCTTCAACGGCTTCGCGCCCTTGCGCCAGATCTGCATCTGAACGCCGGGCGTGCCGGCCGGGGTCGGCGGCGGCGTGCCGCTCGTCACCGCCGCCATCCGGGCCGCGAACGGCGTCGGCCACGCCGTCGACGAGCTCGTCCCGGCGCCCGCGATCGAGCGCTGGAGCGCGTCCCGTCGACGTGGACCCGAGCCACCCGCGCACCCCGCCCGGCC
>CAZCVH010000191.1:0-4516 GCA_964502115.1 uncultured Geminicoccaceae bacterium | reverse complement strand
GCGGGGCGGGGGGAAGCGGAGGCATGCGAGGTCGTTTACCGATACTGACGCGGGTCTGGAGAAGCCGTCCGCGGCGAGCGCGTCGAGCCGGACCTGCGGCCCAAGGGCGTGCCGGCCGTCCCGCGGCTGTCACGGTCGTGTCGAACTCGTCGTCTAGCACGTCGGTCGGTACGAGATGGGAGTGACCGATGACGAAGCTGACGGGGCGCCTGTTGGCGTCGACCACCCTGCTCTGGGCGACCGCCGCCGTGGCGGCGGACGACGAGCTGGTGCTCTACTGCAGCCCGCAGATCGAGTGGTGCGAGCTCATGGTCGAGGCGTTCGAGCGCGAGACCGGCATCGACGTCGCCATGACCCGCAAGAGCTCGGGCGAGACCTTCGCCCAGATCAAGGCGGAAGCCACCAACCCGCGCGGCGACGTCTGGTGGGGCGGCACGGGCGACCCGCATCTGCAGGCGGCCGAGGAGGGCTTGACCGAGGAATACCGCTCACCGCGGCTGGAGGAGCTGCACGACTGGGCGGTTCAGCAGGCGGAGCAGTCCGACTACCGCACCGTCGGCATCTACGCCGGCGCCCTCGGCTTCGGCTACAACAGCGAGATCCTGGAGCAGCGGGGCATCGAGCCGCCCTCGTGCTGGGCGGATCTCACCAAGGCCGAGTTCCAGGGCGAGGTCGAGATCGCCAACCCGAACTCGTCGGGCACCTCCTACACCACGCTCGCCACCATGGTGCAGCTGATGGGCGAGGAGGACGGCTTTCAGTACCTGAAGGATCTCCACCAAAACGTCGTCCAATACACCAAGTCGGGCTCGGCGCCGATCAAGGACGCCGCCCGCGGCGAGGTCGCGGTCGGCATCGTCTTCCTGCACGACGCGGTGACCCAGAAGGTCGAGGGTTTTCCGATCGAACCCGTCGCACCCTGCGAGGGCACCGGCTACGAGATCGGCTCGATGAGCCTGATCAAGGGCGGGCCGAACCCCGAGGCCGCCAAGCTGTTCTACGACTTCGCGCTGCGCGCCGACGTCCAGGAGCTCGCGGCCGACGCCAAGGCCTTCCAGGTTCCCTCCAACGCGAGCGCCAAGGCGCCGCCGGAGGCCCCGGACTTCGCCGAGATCGACCTCATCGACTACGACTTCGCCAAGTACGGCTCCTCGGCCGAGCGCACCCGCCTGCTCGCCAAGTGGGACGAAGAGGTCGGCTCGCTGCCGCGCTGAGCCTTGGCCGCGACGTTCCTGCGGTCGGCCCCGGATGCGGTGGCCGACCGCGCGGTCGACCGCTGGCTGGCGGTCGGCTGGACGGCGCTTCTTCTCCTGCCCTGGTACGCGCTGCCGCGTGACCTCGGGCCGCTCGGCTGGCTCGCCGGCGGCGGGCCGCTGCACGAGGCGGCGCCGGCGGCGGTCTTCGCCGTGGCCGAGCGGCCGTGGCTGCCGGCTCTGTTCGTCTTGCTGGCGCTGCCGCTCGCGGTGCGCGGCCGCGCCCGCGACGACGAGGTCCGCACCCGCGTCCTGCTCGCTTCCGGCGTCGGCGGCTTCGCCTGGCTCGTCCTGCAGGGCTTCGCCATCGGCCTCGAAGGCCGGGCCTGGCCTGTGGCCGCCTACCTGTTCGGCGCGGACGTCGCGCAGCCGAGCTTCGGGCTCGGCGCCGTCGTCCTGGGTCTCGCCGCGCTTTTTCTAACGACCGAGGCGCGCGCGGCGCGGGGCGCGATCAACGGCGACGGTTTCGTCGTCGGCGCGGTCGGCCTGATCGTCGTCCTCGTCGCCGCCTTCATCTTCTGGCCGGTGGCGGCGATGCTCGAGGGAGCGTTGCGCGCCGGCGACGGCAGCTTCGCCCCGGGGCTCTCCCTCGAGCGCTTCGTCGACCGGCGGATCTGGGGCCTGGACTGCCTCACCGGCGGGCGCGGCTGCGGCACGGCCTGGAACACGCTGATCCTGGCCGTCCTCACCGGTCTCTCGACGACGCTTTTGGGCCTCGCTTTCGCGCTCGTCGTCGTCCGCACGGGCTTTTTCTTCAAGCGGCCGCTGCGGCTGTTGACCGTCCTGCCGATCATCACCCCGCCCTTCGTCATCGGCCTCGCCATCATCCTCCTCTTCGGCCGCTCGGGCGTGGTCACGCAGTTCCTCTGGACCGCCTTCGAGATCCCGCCGTCGCGCTGGATCTACGGCCTCTTCGGCGTCTGGTTCGCGCAGACGCTCGCCTTCACCCCGATCGCCTTCCTCGTGCTCGTGGGCGTCGTCCAGAGCATCAGCCCGGCCTTGGAGGAGGCGGCGCAGACGCTGCGCGCGGGGCGCCTCGGCGTCTTCCGCACGGTGTCGCTGCCGCTCCTGCGGCCGGGCCTCGCCAACGCGTTTCTCTTGAGCTTCATCGAGAGCATGGCCGACTTCGGCAACCCGATCGTCCTCGGCGCCGGCTACAACGTGCTCGCCACCGACATCTTCTTCGCCATCGCCGGCGCGCAGTACGACGCCGGCCGCGCCGCCGTGCTCGCCATCGTGCTCCTGGGCTTCACTCTCGCCGCGTTCTGGCTGCAGAACCGCTGGCTCGGCGCCAAGGCCTACACCACCGTCACCGGCAAGGGCGACGCCGGCCGGCCGGCGCCGCTGCCGCCGATGGTGCGCACGGCCGCCCTCGCGGTCGCGCTCCCCTGGGCGGCGCTGACCGCGGTGATCTACCTGCTCATCCTGTTCGGCGGCTTCGTCGAGATCTGGGGGCGCGACCACAGCCTGACGCTCGAGCACTTCACCGACGCCTTCTCGATCGGCCGCAGCGAGTTCGGCCTGGTCTGGTCGGGCGCGGCCTGGAACTCCTTCTTCACCACGCTCGAGGTCTCGGCGATCGCGGCGGTGCCGACCGCGCTCATCGGCCTGTTGACCGCCTATCTCCTGGCGCGACAGCGCTTCGTCGGCCAGCGCGCCTTCGAGTTCGCGACCATGCTCAGCTTCGCCATCCCCGGCACGGTCATCGGCGTCAGCTACATCATCGCCTTCAACGTCCCGCCCCTCGAGCTCACCGGAACGGGTCTGATCCTCGTGCTCTCCTTCGTCTTCCGCAACATGCCGGTCGGTGTGCGCGCCGGCATCGCCGGCTTCAGCCAGCTCGACCGGAGCCTCGACGAGGCGTCGCTGACCTTGCGCGCCGACACCGCCACGACGCTGCGCCGGGTGCTCCTGCCGCTCCTGCGCCCGGCCCTTCTGGCCGCGCTCGTCTACAGCTTCGTCACCGCGATGACCGCGGTGAGTGCCGTCGTTTTCCTCGTCTCGGCGCGCTACGACATGGCGACGACCTACATCCTGGGACGGGTCGAGAACGGCGACTACGGTATCGCCATCGCCTATTGTGCCGTGTTGGTCGTCGTCATGGCGCTCGCGGTCGTGCTGCTGCAGCTCGCGGTCGGCGACCGGCGCCGGGCCGGGGTGTCGACCGCGCCCGATCCGGTCGTCGCCGGAGCCGGCGGTTGAGCCCGCCCGCGGTCCGCTTCCAGGCCGTCACCAAGCGTTACGGCGAGGTCACGGCGGTCGACGACGTCAGCTTCGCCATCGCCCGCGGCGAGCTGGTCACGCTCCTGGGCCCGTCCGGCTGCGGCAAGACGACGACGCTGCGGCTGTTGGCCGGGCTCGAGCGCGCCAGCGCCGGGCGCATCGCGATCGCCGGCCGCGACGTCACGGCGCTCGCCGCGACCGGCCGCGACGTCGCCATGGTTTTTCAGTCCTACGCGCTCTTCCCGCACATGACCGTGTCCGAGAACGTGGCCTACGGCCTCCAGATGAGCGGGCTCGCCAAGGCGGAGGTGCGCGCGCGCGCCGGGGCGGCGCTCGCCACGGTCGGGCTGCCGGACCACGGCGGGCGCCTGCCGAGCGAGCTCTCGGGCGGCCAGCAACAGCGCGTCGCGGTGGCCCGCGCCATCGTGCTCGAGCCCGAGGTGCTGCTCTTGGACGAACCGCTCTCCAACCTCGACGCCAAGCTGCGCCGCCGCGTGCGCGAGGACATCCGCGAGCTGCAGCAGCGGCTCGGCCTCACCGCCGTCTACGTCACCCACGACCAGGAGGAGGCGCTCGCCATCTCCGACCGCATCGTCGTCATGCGCGACGGCAGGATCGCGCAAGAGGGCGCGCCGCGCGCGATCTACGAGACACCGGCCGACCGCTTCGTCGCCGACTTCGTGGGCGACGCCAACCTGATCACCGTCGAGATCGAGGCGGTCGCCGGCGGCGTGGCCGAGCTTCGCGCCGACGCCTTGCGCCTGCGCCTCCCCGCCCGCGACCACGACCGGCCCGGGCCGGGCCTCGTGGCGATCCGGCCCGAGGCCTGGCGGCTCGACGACGACGCGCCGACGGCGCGCGGCCTCGCGGCGCGCATCCTGCGGGCGAGCTATCAGGGCGATCACATCGAATACCGCCTCGCCACCGCGGTCGGCGAGATCTTCGCCGTCGACGCCGACGTCGCTCGCGTCCGCCACGTCGACGAGGTCGTCCGGCTCGCCGTCCCGGCGCACGGCGCCGCCCTGGTCGATCCCTGAAAC
>CAZCVH010000190.1:0-4538 GCA_964502115.1 uncultured Geminicoccaceae bacterium | reverse complement strand
GCGTCGAGCGCGGCGCGGACCGAGGCGCTGCGGGTGGCGCCGCCGGCGACGGCCGCGCGGACGGGCAGATCGCCGCAGGCGGCGGCGAAACGCGCGGCGTCGTCGGCGCCGATCACCGGCTGGACGGCGTCGATCCGCGGGTGCGCCGCGAAGGCGGCGAGCGCGCGGCGAAAGATGGCGTCGCCGCCGAGCCGACGGTACTGCTTGGGCGTGCCGCCGAAGCGGTTGCCGCTGCCGCCGCCGACGACGATGGCAAGGGTGGTCGGCATGGCTCTCCGTTCCCGCGCTGCGGCGGCTTCAAGCACGGGCCGCGCTGCCGGTCGAGAGGTCACGACGGTTGTCTAACAGGCGGTCGGCGATTAGCTTGCCACAAAACTAGGCACCTGGGGTGGGAGCGACACGTTTGCCCAAGGTTTGTTCACCGGCGCCGAGCCGCGGCGCGGCCGATACGCCCATGCTCGACCGGTTGGTGTTGAGCGCGATGCCGAGTGCGGTCGTGCTCGTCGACGAGCGTCTGCGCTTCGCCTACGTCAATCCGGCGGGCGAGAGCATGCTGGGCGCCAGCGACACCTATCTGCGCGGCCACGCGCTCGAGGAGCTGGTGGCGGCCGACGCCCACGTCGCGGCGCTGGTGGGCGAGGTCCGCGCGCGGGGCCATTCGGTCTCGGACTACGGCGTCGCCTTGGCCACCAAGCGCGGCGACAACCATCTCGTCGATCTCCATCTGAGCCCGGTCGGCGACCCGGCGACGCACGTCTTGATCGTGCTGCACCCGTGCTCGGTGGCGCGCCAACTCGACCAGCAGCTCGCCAACCGCTCGGCGGCGCGCTCGGTCACCCAGCTCGCCGCCATGTTGGCCCACGAGGTCAAGAACCCGCTCTCCGGCATCCGCGGCGCCGCGCAGCTCCTCGAGGGCAGCCTGGAGCCGGACGACCGCCAGCTGGTGCAGCTGATCTGCGACGAGACCGACCGCGTGGTGGCGCTGGTCGGGCGCATGGAGCAGTTCACCGAGAACCGCCCGATCAGGACCGAAGCCGTCAACGTCCACCGCGTTCTCGAACATGTCCGCCGGCTGGCCGAGACCGGCTTCGGCCGCAACCTGAAGCTGATCGAGCGCTACGATCCTTCGCTCCCGCCGGTCGCGGGCGACCGTGACCAGCTCGTCCAGGTCTTCTTGAACCTGGTCAAGAACGCCTGCGAGGCGGCGTCGGAGGCCGGCTCCGAGGTGTGTCTCGTCACCCACTTCCGCCACGGCCTGCGCGTCGGGCAGAAGAACAGCCGCGAGCGCGTGGAGCTGCCGATCACGGTCGAGATCTGGGACGACGGCCCGGGCGTGTCCGAAGACCTCACCCTCGACCTCTTCGATCCCTTCGTCACCGGCAAGCCCAAGGGGACCGGCCTCGGCCTCTCGCTCGTCGCCAAGATCGTCAACGACCACGGCGGTGTGGTCGACTTTCAAAATCACGCTCACGGCACGGTGTTCCGGGTGAGCCTGCCCGCCCACGGCGACGGCCGGGGGCAGAGCGAATGACCGAGCGCACGATCCTGATCGCCGAGGACGACAACGGCATCCGCACCGTGCTCGCCCGCGCTTTGTCGCAGCAGGGCTTTCGCGTTCAGGCCACCCGCGCCGCCGCCACCTTCTGGCAGTGGGTGGAGGAGGGCGTCGGCGACGCCGCCATCGTCGACGTCATGCTCCCCGACGAGAACTGCCTGGAGATCCTGCCGCAGATCAAGAGCCGCCGGCCGGAGCTGCCGATCATCGTCATGAGCGCGCAGAACACGCTCTTGACCGCGGTGCGGGCGACCGAGCGCGGGGCGTTCGAGTATCTGCCCAAGCCGTTCGACATCGCGACCATGCTGGCGACGGTCCAGCGCGCGTTGAGTTCCGGCCAGATCAAGTCGGGGGGCGGTCGCGAGCGTCTCGAAGGCGAGGAGAACCTGCCGCTGATCGGGCGCTCGCCGGCGATGCAGGACATCTACCGCATCCTGGCGCGCCTGGTCGGCACCGATCTCACCGTCCTGGTCTCCGGCGAGAGCGGCACCGGCAAGGAGCTGGTGGCGCGCGCGCTCCACGACTACGGCCGCCGCCGCCACGGCCCCTTCGTCGCGGTCAACATGGCGGCGATCCCGCGCGAGCTCATCGAGAGCGAGCTCTTCGGCCACGAGAAGGGCGCCTTCACCGGCGCCAACGCCAGAAAGGCCGGCCGCTTCGAGCAGGCGACCGGCGGCACGCTCTTTTTGGACGAGATCGGCGACATGCCGCTGGAGGCCCAGACCCGGCTGTTGCGCGTGCTGCAGCAGGGCGAGTTCATGCCGGTGGGCGCACGCGAGCCGGTGCGCGCCGACGTCCGCATCCTCGCCGCCAGCCACCGCGACCTGCGCACGCTGGTGAGCCAGGGCCTGTTCCGCGAGGATCTGTTCTACCGCTTGAACGTGGTGCCGATCCGGCTGCCGCCCTTGCGCGAGCGCGTCGACGACATCCCGGCGCTGCTCGAGCACTTCCTCGCCGGCTGTCACGCCCAGGGGCTGCCGCTCAAATCGTTCGATCCCGATGCGATCCAGGAGCTCAAGCGTCACGCTTGGCCCGGCAACGTCCGCGAGCTCGAGAACCTGGTGCGCCGGATCGTGGTGCTCTACAGCGAGGAAATCGTGGGTGCGCCGCTGGTCGCCGAGGAGCTGAAGGAGGCGCGCACGCGCGCCGACGACGAGGGGGCGCCGATCGAGGACAGCCTCGCCGCCGTGGTCGCCCGCCACGTCGAGCGCCGGCTCGCCGGCGTCCCGCGGGTCGACGACGTCCAGGAACTCTACCTCGAGGTGCTGCAGGAGATCGAACGCCCGCTCATCCTCGAGACGCTCTCGGTGACGCGCGGCAACCAGCTGCGGGCCGCCCACATCCTCGGCTTGAACCGCAACACGCTTCGCAAGAAAATCAAGGATCTGGACATCGACGTCGTTCGCAGTCCACGCTGACGACCCAGGTGCGGCGGAAGCCCAACGATCATGAGCGACGCCCGCGCGGCGCGACCTTCTCGTCTGTTCGCCCGGATGCTGCGCATCATCGACGCGCAGAGCGCCGTCGGTCGGCTGGCGCTGTTCCTCGCGGTCCTGCTCGGCGTCGGCGGCACGGTGACCTGGCTGGCGATCACCGCCAAGCCGACGGACGGCCCGGGCGTGCGCACCGTCCTGCTGCTCTTGAACCTCAACCTGTTGTTGCTGGTGCTGCTGGTCGTGCTGGTCGGCCGCCGCGCCCTCGCGCTGTGGCGGGCGCGGCGGGGTGGCGAGGGTGGGCCGCTCGAGACCCGCATGGTCGCGATGTTCGGCCTGGTGGCGGTCACCCCGGCGGTGCTGGTCTCGATCTTCTCGCTGGTCTTCTTCAACTACGGCCTGGACACTTGGTTCAGCGACCGGGTGCAGCGTGCGCTGACCAACTCGCAAAGCGTCGCCCAGGCCTATCTGGAGGAGCACAAGACCAACATCCGCGCCGACGCCCTGGCGATGGCGGCCGACCTCGGCACCGAGATGCCGCTTCTGGTCGAGGGCGAGGCCCGGCTGGCGCGCCTGCTGGACGCCCAGGCCGCGCTGCGGACCCTGACCGAGGCCGTGGTCGTCACCAGCGACGGCCGTGAGCTGGGGCGCAGCGGGCTCACCTTCGGCATCGACGTCGCCGACATCGCGCCGCGCTACATCGCCGAGGCCGACGCCGGCGACGTCGTCATCCTCACCAGCGACACCGAGGACCGGGTGCGCGCGCTGGTGCGGCTGCCGGGGCTCCTCGACGCCTATCTGGTCGTCGGCCGCTTCGTCGACAGCAAGGTGCTGGGCTACGTCGCCGAGACCGAGCGGGTGGTCGGCGATTACCAGGACATCGCGGCGGAGCGCGCCGAGATCCGCTTCACCTTCACGCTGCTCTTCACCACCGTCGCGCTGCTGCTCCTGCTGGCGGCGATCTGGGCGGGGGCCGGCTTCGCCGATCGCATCGCCACCCCGATCGCGCGGCTCGCCGGGGCGGCCGATCGGGTGCGCGGCGGCGATCTCTCGGTGCGGGTGGCGGAGACCCCGGAAGGCGAGGAGATCGGCACGCTCACCCGCGCCTTCAACCGCATGACCGCGCAGCTCGCCGCCCAGCGCCACGCCCTCGTCGCCGCCAACCAGGAACTCGACGACCGCCGCCGCTTCACCGAGGCGGTGCTCGAGGGCGTCAACGCCGGCGTCGTCGGCGTCGACCGCGACGGCGCGGTGATCCTGCCCAACCGCACCGCCGCCGCCTTTCTCGGTCGCGAGGTCGAGGATCTGGTCGGCACCCGGCTCGCCGACGCCTTTCCCGAAGCCGTGGGGATCCTCGCCCACGCCGCCGAGCGGCCCGCCGAGCCGGCGCGCGAGCAGGTCGACGTCGTCCGCGCCGGCCGGGTGCACACGCTGTTGATGCGGGTCGAGGCGCAGCAGGACGACGCCGGCGTTCAGGGCTTCGTTTTGACCTTCGACGACATCTCGGCGCTGTTGCGGGCCCAGCGCCAGGCGGCCTGGGCCGACGTCGC
>CAZCVH010000189.1:0-4545 GCA_964502115.1 uncultured Geminicoccaceae bacterium | reverse complement strand
GAAATCCTCACGCGACCGGCCGTGAAAGCCGGTCATCGGCTCGCGGAAGAGCCCCATCGCCGAACGCGCCGAAGGCGACGATCGTGATCAGGCAGCCGGCGGCGATGATGGCGGCGGGCGTGGGCGCCCGGCTCTGGGCGCGCTGCGACCACGCCGGCGGGGTCAGTGCGTGGCGCGCGGCTTGGGGGTGTACTGGTCGCCCTCGCGCCCCTGGAAGAAGTTCTCGATCTGAGGATGCTGCACCGGCGTCCCGGTCTCGTCGGGCAGGAGGTTCTGCTCGGAAACGTAGGCGACGTAGGTGGTTTCCTCGTTTTCGGCGAACAGGTGGTAGAACGGCTGATCCTTGCGCGGCCGCACGTCCTCGGGGATCGCCTCGTACCATTCCTCGGTGTTGGCGAACTCCGGATCGACGTCGAAGACGACGCCGCGGAACGGGTACACACGGTGGCGGACGACCTGGCCGATGCCGAAGCGAGCCTCACGAATGCTCATCACGCTGCCCTCCGCGTCAGGGTTCGACAAACTCGTCAGATAGCATCGCACCGGCGCCGCGCAATGCGAGGTCCGTTCAAGATCCCATGCGCAGACCGCCGTCGAGGCGCAGAACGGCGCCGTTTAGATAGGCGTTGTCGGCGCAGTGTAACACCAATTGGGCGAACTCCGCCGGTACCCCCATGCGCTTGGGAAAGGGCACCGTCGCCTCCAGCCCCTCGCGCACGGCCGCGGGCATGCCCGCCATCATCGGCGTCTCGAACACCCCCGGCGCGATCGCCACCACGCGGATGGCGTGGCGCGCCAGCTCGCGCGCCGCCGGCAGCGTCATCGCCGCCACCCCGCCCTTCGAGGCGGCGTAGGCGCACTGCGCGGTCTGGCCTTCCTCGGCGGCGATCGAGGCGGTGGTGACCACCACCCCGCGCTGGCCGTCGGCGAGCGGCGGCAGCGCCGCCATCCGGCTCGCCGCCAGCCGCAGGAGGTGGAAGGTGCCGACCAGATTGACCTCGACCGCACGCGCGAAGGTCGCGGGGTCGTGGGGCCCGTCACGGCCGACCAGCTTGCCGGCCGGTGCGACGCCGGCGCAGGCGACGGCGAGCCTGAGCGGCGCCGCCTCCCAGCCGGCGAGGGCATCCGCCACGGCGTCGCCGTCGGCGACGTCGACGCGGCGCGCGATCACCCCGGCGCGCGCGGCGAGACGGTCGGCGTCGAGGTCGAGCGCCAGCACGCGGGCACCGCGCGCCAGGAGGGCGTCGACCGTGGCGGCGCCGAGGCCGGAGGCGGCGCCGGTCACCACCGCGCCGGCACCGTCGAGATCCAAGCTCACCGCGGCGCCGCTCAGGCCAACTCGCGCCGGACTTCGTCGAGTGCCCGGTCCATCACCGCGCGGGCGCGGTCGCCGTCGAGATGGGCCTTGAGGAGCTCGCGGGTGGCGTGCATCGACAGCTGCGCCGCCTGCGCGCGGACGTCCTGCAGGGCGCGGCTCTCCGCCGCCGCGATCCGGTCCGTCGCCTGCTGGGTGCGGCGCTGCATGCGCTGTTCGAGCTGTTCGCGCGAGAGCCGCTCGAGGCGCTGCGCCTCCTCGCGGGCGTGATCGACGATGGCCTTGGCCTGGGCCTCACCCTCGTGGAGCTTGCGCTGATAGTTGGCCAGCATCGACTGCGCCTCCTCGCGCAGCCGCTGGGCCTCGTCGAGCTCGTGCTTGATGCGCTCGGCGCGGGAGTCGAGGGCGCCGAACATTGCGCGGGTGAGTGGCCGGTAGACCGCCGCGACCAGGATCGCCAGCGCGATCAGCAGGATGATGGTCTCACCCATAGTTCACGCCGCCTGCTTGCGAACGTCGGCGACGACGCGCGCCGCCTCCTCGGTGGTGACGTCCAGGCCGACCAGGCGGCCGACCGCCTCGCGCGACGCGTCGCCGGCGACGTCCTCGAGCGCCTTGAGCGCGTCCTCGCGGGCGGCGGCGATACGCTTTTCGGCCTCGGCGAGCTGGTGCGCCAGCGACTGCTCGAGCTCGCTCTCCTGGCGCGCGGCGTCGGCGCGGATGCGCTCGTTGGCGGCGTCCAGTTCGGCGCGGGCGCGGGCCTGGGCGTCGGCGACGAGCTTTTCGTGCTGGGCCATCGCCTCCTCGGCTTCCTGGCGCAGGCTCTGCGCGCGGTCGAGATCGGCGCCGATGCGGTCCTGGCGGGTCTCCAGGATGTCCGCCACCCGCGGCAGTGCCCGCTTCGCCAACAGCCAGTAGAGCAGCGCGAAGGCGATGACGAGCCAGAAGATCTGGCTCGCATAGGAGGTGGGATCGAGCTGCGGCAGCCCGCCCGAGGCATCCCCGCCGCCGGCCGCGTCGCCGGCGCGATCGGCCCCCGTGGCGGCCAGCGCCGCGTCGGCCACGAGGACCGAGGCGGCCGCCAGCGCCGGTGCCGTTCTCATCTCAGGTGAACAGGACGAGGAGCGCGATCAGCAGCGTGAACAGGCCGATCGACTCGACCAGGGCGAAGCCGATGATCGCGAAGGGAAACACCCGCTGCTGAACCGACGGGTTGCGTCCCACCGTCGAGATCAGCGTCGAGAAGATGTTGCCGATGCCGAGGCCGACGCCGAAGAGGGCGAAGGTGGCGAGACCGGCGCCGATCATTCTGGCGGCTTCGAGTTCCATGGTTCCGTCTCCGGGCGTTGGCGGGAAGTGGTCAAGGCGAACGGGTGGCGGCGCCGGCTCAGTGCAGGTGCAGCGCGTCGTTGAGGTAGATGCAGGTCAGCACGGTGAAGATGTACGCCTGCAGGAAGGCGATGACGAACTCGAGGCCGGTGATGGCGACCGTGACCGCGAGCGGCGCCACCCCGAGGACGCCGAGGCCGAGCGCGAAGCTGGCGAACACCTTCAGCATGGTGTGGCCGGCGACCATGTTGACGAACAGCCGGACCGACAGGCTGATCGGCCGCACGCAGTAGGAGATGATCTCGATCGGGACCAGCAGCGGCAGGATCGCCGCGGGCGCCCCCTGCGGCACGAACAGGGTCGCGAACTTGGCGCCGTGCTTGACGAAGCCCAGCACCGTCACCCCGACGAACACCACCGCCGCCAGCGCGAAGGTGACGACGATGTGGCTGGTGAAGGTGAAGCTGCCCGGGATCATCCCGAGCGTGTTGCCGATCAGGATGAACATGAACAGCGTGAAGATCGCCGGGAAGTAGGCCATGCCCTCCTTGCCGGCGTTCTCCCGGATCATCGAGGCGACGAACTCGTAGGCGAGCTCGACGACCGATTGCAGGCGGCCGGGAACGAGTTCGGCGTGGCGGGTGCCGAGCATCACCAGGCTGTAGGAGGCGATCACCGCGATGCCCATCCACAGCGAGGAATTGGTGAAGGAGAGGTCGAGACCCGCGACCTCCGGCAGCGGCACGATCGGCTTGATGACGAACTGTTCGAGAGGTCCCGCCACGTCTTTTTTTCCCGCTCGCTCACCGCACCGGCACGGCTCAGCCGCGCCCCTCGTCGTCCCGCGCGAGCGCCTGCAGGGTGCGCACGGCATTGCGCAACCCCGCGACGCTGCCCAGGACCAAAAAGACCACGAGCAGAACCGGCGCGGTCTCCAGCCAACTGTCGAGCGCCCACCCGATGAGCGTCCCGCCGGCCACGCCCGCGACCACGTCGACCCCCGCGTGCAGACCCGGCCCGTAGTTCAGCCGGCGCTCGCCCGGGCTTTGCCCCGGATCGGCTTCACCGCCCCGCGCGTCGCGCAAACGGCGGTCGAAGTCGTCGAACGGCTCGCGATCGTCGTCGGTCATCTCGGTTCCGCCCCGGCCCGCCGAGGCGGCCGGAACGTAGAGGCGCCGCGAAACGGCTGTCAAGCGCGCCCGGCGGGCTTTCGCTCAACCCGCGTCGCGCAGGGCCACCGCCTCGTCGAGCGCCACCGCGACCAGCGCGGAGAGCCCGCGCTCGATCATCGTCACGCCGTAGAGCCGATCCATCCGCGCCATCGTCAGCGGGTGGTGGGTGACGCACAGAAAACGCGTGCCGGTGGCCCGGGCGATCTCCGCCATCAGCTCGCCGAGCCGGCCGACATTGGCGTCGTCGAGGGGGGCGTCGACCTCGTCGAGCACGCACAACGGCGCCGGCTGGGTGCGGAAGAAGGCGAAGATCAGCGCGATCGCGGTCAACGCCTTCTCGCCGCCGGAGAGCAGCGACAGCGCCTGCAGCCGCTTGCCGGGCGGGCTGGCGGCGAGGTCGAGCCCGGCGTCGAGCGGGTCGTCGGGGTCCTCGGCGAGGCTGAGCTCGGCGCGGCCGCCGCCGAACAGCCGCGTGAAGAGCGCCCCGAAATGCCCCTCCACCGCCTTGAAGGCGTCGAGCAGACGCCCGCGGCCTTCGCGGTTGAGCTCACCGATCGCGCGTTTGAGGGCGTCGACCGCGCGCTCGAGGTCGGCGCGCTCGCGGGCGAGCCCGGCGCGCTCCTCGGCGAGCGTCTCGAGCTCGGTGTCGGCGCGCAGGTTGACCGCGCCCAACCGCTCGCGCGCGCCCTCGAGGCGGACGAGTTCGTGCTCGAGGGCGTCGGCGTCGGC
>CAZCVH010000188.1:0-4558 GCA_964502115.1 uncultured Geminicoccaceae bacterium | reverse complement strand
CGCCGGCCGGCGAAGCAGGACTGCATGACGTGCTCGATCCGCTTGGTCAGCGTCGAGCCGTCGATGCCCTCGGATTCGTAGACCTTCTTGGCGTCGGCGAGATCGAGGTTGGCCTTGGGCGGCTTCACCTTGATGACGTTGGCGCCCATCAGTGTCGCCATGTGCGCGGCGTAGGCGACGATGTCGAAGGCGGTCTCGTCGGTGACCTTGCCGCCGCGCGGGTAGGACCAGACGATGACGGCGAGCCCCTTGGCCTTGGCCTCACGGGTGATCTCGCGCAGCTCCTCCATCATGTCGTAGTTGGCGTCGGAGCCGGGATACATCGTGAAGCCGACGGCGACGCAGCCCAGCCGCAGCGCGTCGTCGACGGTGGCGGTGATGGCCTGATCCTGCGAGCCCGTGACCAGGCTGTTGGCGCTGTTGACCTTGAGGATCAGCGGCAGCTCGCCGACGAAGGTGTCGGCGCCGGCCTCGAGCGGGCCGAGCGGCGCGGCGTAGGCCGACAGCCGCGCCTCGAGGGCGAGCTCGTAGAGGTAGTGCGGGTCGTAGGCCGGCGGGTTCGAGGCGAAGCTGCGGGCCGGGCCGTGCTCGAAGCCCTGGTCGACCGGCAGGATGACGAGCTTGCCGGAGCCGGCCATGCGCCCGTGCATCAACAGCCGGGCGAGGTTGCTCTTCACCCCGGGGTTCTCGCCCTCGTACCAGGAGAGGATCTCCTTCACCTTCGGTGTCAGTCGCATGCCAGGTGCCCCGTCTGTGGTCGCGTTTCGATTTGAAGTTCTCGCTGTTTAACAGCGCGCCGCGCCGCGGTCACCCGCTCGCAGCGAGCCCGCGCCAACTGCGCGGCGGCCGGCCGTCCGGGCGCCAACCGGACCGCCGGCGGCTCGGCGATCCGCACCGCCCCGTGGGCCGCGATCAAGCCCGCCAGCGCCGCCTCCTGCGGTCCGGCGTCGGCGGTCCGCAGGAGCCGGCAACCGGCGCGCAGCGCCGCCAGCACCGTGCCGACGTGGTCGCCGCATTCGATCACCAGCGGCCGATCCATCAGCCGTGCCACCTCCACCCAATAGCCCGCCCCCATGAAGCGCGCGTCGAGCCCGTGCAGGCGGATCGGCCCGTGCCGCCCCGCCGCCGCCCAGGCCAGCACCGCCCGCGCCTGCGCCAGGTCGTTGACACCGACCCCGAGCCCGCTCAGGCGGCGAGTGCCGCGACGCCGGGCAACGGCCTACCCTCGAGCCATTCGAGAAAGGCGCCGCCGGCGGTCGAGACGTAGGTGAAGCGCTCGAGCACCCCGGCCTTGGCCAACGCCGCGACGGTGTCGCCGCCGCCGGCCACCGACTTGAGCTTGCCGGCATCGGTCAGATCGGCGGCGGCGAGCGCGACGGCGTTGGTGCCGGCGTCGAAGGGGTCGAGCTCGAAGGCGCCCATCGGGCCGTTCCACAACAGGGTGTGGCAGGTGGCGAGGGCGTCCTCCACCGCCTTGACCGTGGCCGGACCGACGTCGACGATCATTTCCTCGTCGCCGACCTCGTCGGGGTCGACCACGCGGTTGGGGGCCTGCGCCTCGAAGGCGGTCACCACCACCGCGTCCTCCGGCAGCAGCACCCGGCAGCCGCCGGCCTCGGCCTTGGCGATGATGTCACGGGCGGTATCGGCCATGTCCTTCTCGCACAGCGATTTGCCGATCGGCTTGCCCTGGGCGTAGAGGAAGGTGTTGGCCATGCCGCCGCCGATGACGACGGCGTCCATCTTCGCGATCAGCTGGCCCAGGACGTCGAGCTTGGTCGAGACCTTGGCCCCGCCGATGACCGCGGCGACCGGCCGCTGCGGGTCTTCGAGGGCGGCGGTGAGGGCGTCGAGCTCGGCCTGCATCAGGCGCCCGGCGGCGGTCGGCAGGCGCTCGGCCACGCCCACCACCGAGGCGTGGGCACGGTGCGAGCAGGAGAAGGCGTCGTTGACGTAGATGTCGCCGAGGCCGGCGAGGGCGGCGGCGAAGTCGGGGTCGTTCTTCTCCTCGCCGGCGTGAAAGCGCAGGTTCTCCAACAGCACGACCTCGCCGCCGCCGAGGCCGTCGACCGCGGCTTTGGCGGTGTCGCCGACGCAATCCTCGGCGAAGCGGACGACGCGGTCGGGCATCGCCCGCTGCAGCGCCTCGGCGATCGGCGCCAGCGACATCGACGGCTCGACCTTACCCTTGGGCCGGCCGAAATGGGACAGCACGACGACTTTGGCGCCGCGGTCGGCGAGCTCGTCGAGCGAGACCTTGCCGCGTTCGATGCGCGTGGCGTCGGTGACCTCGCCGTCCGCCATCGGGACGTTGAAGTCGACGCGCACGAGCACGCGCTTGCCCTGGACGTCGAGGTCGTCGAGCGTCTTGAACGCCGGCATTCTGTGGCCTCCGCTGGCATTTTGTCGCGGTCGAATTTCGCTATCACGCCCTCGCGGCGGCGTCCAGCACCGTGCCCGGGGCGCGTTCGCCCGCCTTCGAACTGGTCACGGCCCGTTCCTTGCGACAAGGTGGCGCGACGGGACACGAAAAATCGGGAGTGCCGCGATGTCGCTCCTCCAAGCACTGTTGGACAACGGTGTCGAGCGAGGTGATCTCACCGTGATCGACGCCGCCGGCCGCGCCCACCGCAACGCCCGCGGGCCGGTACCGAAGGTGGTCATCCGGCTCACCGACCGGGCCGCGGCGCGGGCGCTGATCGTGCGTCCGGAGCTGTCACTGGGCGAGCTCTACGTCGACGGTCGGCTGGTGATCGAGGAGGGCGACCTCGTCGATCTCCTGGACACCTTGATGGCCGCCCCGCGCGCCGGGCGGAGCCCGGTCGCCCGCGGGCTGCCGCGCTGGGTGCACCTCGCCGGCGGCTGGCTGCGCGCCCAGAACCCGCTGCGACGCGCGGCGCGCAACGCGCGGCACCATTACGACCTGGGCAACGACCTCTACCGCACCTTTCTCGACCCGGCGCTGCAGTATTCCTGCGCCTATTTCGACCGACCCGACGACGATCTGGCGACCGCGCAGCGCCGCAAGATGGCGTACATCGCCGCCAAGCTCCGCCTCGAGCCGGACCACCAGGTGCTCGATGTCGGCTGCGGCTGGGGTGGGCTCGCGATGCATCTGGCGTCGACCACCGGCTGTCGGGTCACCGGCCTCACCCTCGCCCACGAGCAGGCCGCGCTCGCCCGCGAGCGCGTCGCCGCCGCCGGGCTGGACGACCGCGTCGAGATCCGCATCCAGGATTACCGCGAGGTCGAAGGCCGCTTCGACCGCATCGTGTCGGTCGGGATGTTCGAGCACGTCGGCCCGGCCTACTACGACAGCTACTTCGCCCATCTCCGCCGCCTGCTGAGCGACGACGGCGTCGCCCTGGTCCACAGCATCGGCCGCGCCCACGGCCCGATGCCGACCAACCCCTGGCTCGCCCGCTACATCTTTCCCGGCGGCTACATCCCGGCGCTCTCGGAGGTGTTGCCGGTGGTCGAGGCCAACCGGCTGTGGTCGACCGACCTCGAGGTCTGGCGGCTGCACTACGCCCGTACGCTGGCGGCGTGGCGCGAGCGCTTCGAGGCGGCGGCGCGCGCCGAGCCCGACCGCTTCGACGAGCGCTTCCAGCGGTTGTGGCGGTTCTACCTCGTCGGCTCGGAGATGTTCTTTCGGCGCCAGGACGGCATGGTGTTCCAGCTCCAGCTCGCCCGCGAGCGCGAGGCGCTGCCGATCACCCGCGACTACATGTTCACCGAGCGGCTCGAGGTCGACGGGTCCGGGGTCGACGGGTCCGAGGCGGCGGAACCGACGCGCCTTTCGGCCTGAGCCGCGGCGACCCGGCGGTCGACGTCGTAGAGGAAGCTCAAGAGCTGGGCGACGGCGAGAAAGGCCGCGGGCGGGATCGCCGTGCCCACCGGCACCGTGGCCAGGAGCTCGGCGAGCGCCGCGTCCTCGTGCACCGGCACGCCGTGGGCGAGCGCGGCGTCGACGATGCGCTCGGCGACGCCGCGCTCGCCGCCGGCGACCAGTTCGGGCGCGGCCTCGCCCCAGGCGTAGCGCAGCGCCACCGCCACCTTCGGATCTTCGGCGCTCACGACCGCCTCGCCGCCGCCGCGGGGAAGTCGAGATCGCCGCTGAGCCCGGTGCGGACGCGCACCATCGCCCACAGCGCGCGCAGGCCCGGTTGCGCCTCGGCGGGCACCGGCGCGGCGAGGACGTCGAAGCGGCCGTCGTCGGCGAGGCCGTCGAGGCGGACGCGGCCCAGATGCGGCAGGTCCACCTCCAGCACGAGGCGGCGCGGCGGGGCCGTCGGGTCGTCGCCGTCACCCTCGCCGACCGCCAGGATCAACCGCGCGAGTGGCGGCGAGAGCTGGCGGGCGGCCGCCGGCAGCGCCACCGGCAGGCCGTCGGCGAGCGCTTGAAGCTTGGCGCCGCGCACCGGCTCGGCGCCGTCGCCACCGAGACCGTCACCGCCGAGCCCGGCGAGGTCGGCGACGCGCTCGGCGACGGTCGCGGCGAGTGTCGGCGCGGCGGCGCGCTCCAGCGGCGGCGGCTGGAACGGGGTGCCGCGGACCC
>CAZCVH010000187.1:0-4567 GCA_964502115.1 uncultured Geminicoccaceae bacterium | reverse complement strand
GATCGTTTCACGTGACTGGAGTTCAGACGTGTGCTCTTCCGATCTCCCGACGCCGCACGCGCCGCGGAGCGCGAGCGCGCCGCCGCTGTCGGCCGTCGCGGCCGAGCCCCCGCCCTTGGAATGGACGCCGCCACTGTCGGGGGCGCCAACGCGGCTGTTGGCGGAGATCGAGCGCACGCGCGCTACGGCCGGCTGACGCCGCACCGCGCGCCGCAGACCTCAATCGAGCCGGTAGACCCGCTCGGCGTTGTCGACGAAGAGCCGGCGGCGATCGGCGGCGGACCAGTCCGCGACGGCGCGCTCCAAGCGCGCGACGCCCTCGGCGTAGCCGATCACCGGCCGTGACAGCGGCCAGTGGCTCGCGAACATCACCCGCTCCGGCCCGAACAGCTCGAGCGCGCGCTCGAGATAGGGAGGCTCCGCGTCCGCGCCGGTCGCGTCCAGCACCGTCGCGCCGCCGGCGAGCTTGCAGGCGATGACGTGCTCCATCGCCGCGAGGTCGGCGAGATGGTCCCACGACGGTGCGCGCGGATCGGCCCCGGTCTCCGTCACGGCGACGTGATCGAGCACGAAGCGCACCTCCGGGCAGGCCGTGACGAGGTCGACCGCGGCGGCGAGCTGGTCGTGGTCGAGGCGCAGCTCGCAATGAAGATCGAAACGGGCCAGCAGGCGCGCCGCTTCGCGAAAGCCGGCATCCTGCCAGAGCCCGTCCTCGCGGCCGCGCCCGATCACCCGGCGCACGCCGCGCACGAGCGGCTGCGCCGCGAGCTTCTCCAGCTCCGAGCCGACGGCGCCGCCGTACTCCAGCGGGGCGTGCGCGACGACGGCGCGCAGACGCGGCTCCGCCGCCGCCAGCTGCGCCGCCCATGCCGCCTCCTTGAGGTAGAGGCCGGCGTCGACGTCGGCTTCGACGAACACCAACGCCTCCACGTCCACGTCGCCGCGGTCGTCGTCGAGCGCCGCCGCTCCGAACGGCCGGTCGAGCGCCGGATGGGCGCGGAGCCACGACACTTGGTTGACGCCGTCGTCCCAGAAGTGGACGTGGCTGTCGATGAGGGGAAAGTTGGGCATGAGCGCGCTCCTCGAGCGGCGGGTTCGAAGGCATCTGCCGACGGCGGCGCGATCGCGCCGCACCGCCGACGAACGATGCCGCTTCGGCGCGGCCGGCCGGGTGTCCCCGGCGGCCGCCGCGAAAAGGCGTCGCCGACCGGGTCGCGGCGGCGACGGCGACGAGGCTATGATACCGCGCCACCGATAAGGGACGCCGCGCTCATGGACCAGAGCGAACGCGCGCTGCGACAGAGGATCGTCGACGTCTGCCGCGAGATGAACGCCAAGGGGCTCAACCAGGGCACCTCGGGCAACGTCTCCCACCGCGTCGCGGGCGGGCTCGTGATCACCCCGTCGGGGGTGCCGTACGACGCCATGGAGCCCGAGGATCTGGTCGAGCTGCGCTTCGACGCCGGCTATCGCGGTCGCCACCGCCCGTCCTCGGAGTGGCGCTTTCACCGCGACATCCTCCGGGCGCGCGCCGCCGTCGACGTCGTGCTGCACAGCCACGCCACCTACGCCACCGTGCTCGCCTGCCACGAGCGGGGCATCCCGCCCTTTCACTACATGGTCGCGGTCGCCGGCGGCCACGACATCCGGGTCTCGAGCTACGCCTGCTTCGGCACCCAAGAGCTCTCCGACGCGGTGGTGAGGGCGCTCGACGGGCGCAGCGCCTGCCTGATGGGCCACCACGGCCTGGTCACGGTCGCCGCAACCGTGGACAAGGCGCTGGCGCTCGCGGTCGAGGTCGAGAGTCTCGCCAAGATGTACGTCCACGCCCTCGCCATCGGCGAGCCGCCGCAGCTGTCGGCGGTCGAGATGGACCGCGTGCTCGAGCAGATGCGGCGGATGAGCTACGGCGACGCCCCCGACCTCGACGGCGTGGCGGACACGCCCGGACCGCTGCCGGCCTGACCCGCGGTCCCGCCCTTCGACCGTCGGCGGCGACGCCGTTCGGGGTCAGCGCAGGCGTCGCACCTCGGCCAGGAAGGCGTGGGCTCGGTCGGGATCCACCGGGTTCCACCACACCCCGTCGCGCTTGAGCGACGACGCGATGATGACGCCGTCGGCGAGGCTCAGGATGTCGCCGACGTTGGTGCTGTCGACGCCGCTGCCGACGACGACCGGCAGGGCGGTGGCGGCGGCGATCGTGCGCAGTTCCTCCAGCGCGGTGGCGTCGCCGGTGCGCTGGCCCGTGGCGATGGCGACGTCGGCGCCGAAGAACTCGACGTCGCGCGCGAGCTCCTCGATCGGGCGGTCGGCGACGATGGCGTGGGCGCCGTGCTTGACGTGGACGTCGGCGAAGACGCGCACCGCCTTGGCGGCGAGGCGGGCGCGGTAGCGCAGCGCCGCCGCCGCCGGCCCCTCGACGATGCCCTCGTTGGCGACGTAGGCGTTGGCCCACTGGTTGACACGGATGAAGGCGCCGCCGGCGGCGGCGGCGACCGCGAGGGCCTGCAGCGCGCCGTTGGCCAGGACGTTGACGCCGGTCGCGAGGCCGCTCGCCGCGCGCACCCGGTCGGTGAGCACCGCCATGGCGGCGGCGGTCTCCGGGCCCAGGTCCTCGGGCTTCGAGAAGGGTATGTCGCCGTGGTTCTCGACGATCAGGCCGTCGACGCCGGCGGCGCGGTAGGCCTCGGCGTCGGCCAGGGCGCGGGCGACGATGTCGTCCATGGCGCGGCCGTCGTGGTCGGGTGCACCCGGCAGGGCGAGGCAGTGGACGACCCCGATCACCGCCTTGTCGCGGCCGAAGAGGTCGCGGACGGCGGAGGTGCCCGGTGCGGCGACCGGCTTCGACAACGAGCGTCCTCCCCTGGGCGAGCGGCGGCGGTGACGGTCGCCTTCGAAGCGGTTCTCACGGCTCGGCGCAAGGGTGACGCTCGCCTAATCGCCGGGTTGTCCGAGGCGGCGTGCGGGCGTTGCTACGGGGTGATGTCGGTTCGGGAGGCCGCGATGGGTTGGATCAGCGCCGAGCGCGTCGTCGTCGTGGGCGCGGGCATGGGCGGGCTCGCCGCCGCCGTCGACCTCGCGCGCCAAGGGCTCGACGTCACCGTCTGCGAGCGCGCCGCCATGCCCGGCGGCAAGATGCGCGAGATCGACGTCGCCGGTGCGAAGGTCGCGGGCGGGCCGACGGTCTTCACCATGCGCTCGATCTTCGAGGAACTCTTCGCCGCCGCCGGCGCGGCGCTCGACGACTACGTCGACGTCGTCCCCGCCGACACGCTGGCGCGGCACGCCTGGCGGGAGGGCGGCCGGCTCGATCTCTTCGCCGACGTCGAACGCTCGGCCGACGCCATCGGCGACTTCGCCGGAGCAAGGGAGGCCGCCGGTTTTCGCACCTTCTGCCACCGCTCCGCCGACATCTTTCGTACCCTCGAGCGCACCTTCATCGCCGCCGAGCGGCCGAACCCGGTCAGCCTGGTCGGCCGGGTGGGCCTCATGCATCTGGGCGCGATGCTCCGCACCGAGCCGTTCAAGACGATGTGGACGGCGCTGGGCGAGCATTTCGAGGACCCTCGCCTGCGCCAGCTCTTCGGGCGCTACGCCACCTATGTCGGCTCCTCGCCCTGGCTGACGCCCGCGACGCTGATGCTGGTGGCGCATGTCGAGCAGGACGGCGTCTGGTTGGTCCGCGGCGGCATCTGCCGGGTCGCGCAGGCGCTGCAGCGCCTCGCCGAGGACCAGGGCGCGCGCTTTCGTTTCCAGGCCCCCGTCACCGAGATTCGCGTCGAGAACGGGCGCACCGCCGGCGTCGTGCTGGCGGACGGCGAGCGGATCGACGCCGAGGCCGTCGTCTTCAACGGCGACGTCTCGGCGCTCGCCGAGGGGCTGTTGGGCGAGGGCGCGCGCCGCGCCGCCGCGACCATCACGGCGAAGCAGCGCTCGCTCTCCGCGATCACCTGGTGTCTCAAGGCCAGGACCGTCGGCTTTCCGCTACTCCACCACAACGTCTTCTTCGCCGAGAATTACGCTCGCGAGTTCGCCGCCGTCTTCCGCGACCGCACGGTCTGCGACACCCCCACCGTGTATATCTGCGCCCAGGATCGCGGCGAGGCGGCCGCAGGACCCGTACCCGCCGACGGTGAGCGCCTGCTCCTGCTGGTCAACGCTCCGGCCGACGGCGACGCCCACGACTTCGCCGAGCTCACGCCCGCGGTCGAGCGCCACACCTTCGATCTGCTCGCGCATTGCGGGTTGGAGCTGGAACGACGCGACGACGCCGTGGCCAGGACCACCCCACACCTTTTCGACGAACTCTTTCCCGCCACCGGTGGAGCGCTCTACGGCCGCGCCAGCCACGGCTCGATGGCCTCGTTCAAGCGGGCGGGGGCGCGCACCCGGGTCGCCGGTCTCTACGCCGCCGGCGGCTCTGTCCATCCCGGCGCCGGTGTGCCGATGGCGGCGATGTCGGGTCGGCTGGCGGCCGCACGGCTGGTGGACGATCTGGCGCGCGCCCGATCGTCCACCAAGATCGGAAGAGCACACGTCTGAACTCCAGTCACGTGAAACGATCTCG
>CAZCVH010000186.1:0-4599 GCA_964502115.1 uncultured Geminicoccaceae bacterium | reverse complement strand
GCCACCGTCGACGGCCGCCGCCGCGCGTTCGGGGCCGACGCCGCGCGCTCGGCGTGGGCGCCTCGGGCGGCGTCAGCCGCGCTGCTCGAGCGGGACGAAGGGGCGCTCGTCGGCGCCGACGTAGAGCTGGCGCGGTCGGCCGATCTTCTGCTCGGGATCCTCGATCATCTCGTTCCACTGCGCCAGCCAGCCCACCGTCCGCGCCAGCGCGAAGATCGCGGTGAACATCGAGGTCGGGATGTTCATCGCCTCCAGGATGATCCCGGAGTAGAAATCGACGTTGGGGAACAGCTTACGCTCGCGGAAATAGTCGTCCTCGAGCGCGATCCGCTCCAGTTCCTTGGCGATCGCCAGCTTCGGGTTGTCCTTCTTGCCCAACAGATCGAGCACCTCGTCCGCGCTGGACTTCAAGACACCGGCGCGGGGATCGTAGTTCTTGTAGACGCGGTGGCCGAAGCCCATCAGGCGGAAGGGGTCGTCCCTGTCCTTGGCGCGCTTGATGAACTCGGCGATGCGGTCGACCGACCCGATCTCGCCGAGCATCTGCACCACCGCCTCGTTGGCGCCGCCGTGCGCCGGGCCCCACAGCGAGGCGATGCCGCCGGAGATGGCGGCGTAGGGTGACGCACCGGTGGAGCCCACCAGCCGCACCGTCGAGGTCGACGCGTTCTGCTCGTGGTCGGCGTGCAGGATGAAGATCTTGTCGAGGGCGCGCGCCAGCACCGGGTTGACCTTGTAGGGCTCGCACGGCACCCCGAAGGTCATGTGCAGGAAGTTGCCGGCGTAGGTGAGGTGGTTCTGCGGGTACATGAACGGCTGGCCCAGCGAGTACTTGTAGGCCATGGCCGCGATCGTCGGCATCTTGGCGATCAACCGGTAGGTCGCGATCAACCGGTTGTGCGGATCGTTGATGTCGAGATCTTCGTGGTAGAAGGCCGAGAGGGCGCCGACGACGGCGATCATCACCGCCATCGGGTGGGCGTCGCGGCGGAAGCCGCGGATGAGGGTGGTGATCTGTTCGTGGACCATGGTGTGGTAGGTCACACCATTCACGAAGTGTTCGCGCTGCGCCGGCGTCGGCAACTCGCCGAATAGGATCAGATAACAGACTTCGAGGAAGTCGCCGTGCTCGGCGAGGTCTTCGATCCGATAGCCGCGATGGAGCAGGGTGCCCTTGTCGCCGTCGATGTAGGTGATCTTCGAGCGGCACGACGCCGTCGAGGTGAAGCCGGGGTCGTAGGTGAAGAAGCCGGTCTCGGCGTACAGTTTGCGGATATCGAAGACGTCGGGGCCGACGGTTCCGGAGAGAACCGGCAGTTCGGTGGGCTTGGCGCCAGCCGCCGCCAACTGGGCGGAACCGCCGCTCGGCTTGTCGGTCATGTACCGTTGTCCTCCATTCGGGCGGCGCCACGGGTGTTGCGGCGGGGGCGCCGCCACCACCGGCGTGCGGACCATAGTGGCGCCACTGCGCCCGATCAATTCGGCGCCGCCTGCGACCTTTCGGGCGTCAACCGCGGTGGTGGACGGCGTCGTCGAGCCGGGCCGACACCTCGTCGCGGCCGAGCGCCGTCATCACCTCGAACAGCCCCGGCGAGACGCCGCGGCCGGTGAGCGCGGCGCGGATCGGCTGGGCGAGCTTGCCGAAGCCGACGCCGAGGCGCTCGGCGACGGCACGAGCGTGCGCCTCGAGCGCCTCCTCGGTGAAGGCGGGCTCGTCGTGCACCAGCGCGGCGCGGTAGTCGGCGAGCCGGGCACGGCCGTCCGCGTCCAACAGCTTGGCGGCCTTGGCGTCGAGCGCGAGCGGGCGCTCGGCGACGTAGAACGTCGCCGCCTCGGCGAGGTCGTCGAGCCGGCGGGCGCGCTGCTTGAGCCCGGCCATGCCGGCGCGCAGGCGCCGTTGGCCGGTGGCGTCGACGGGGTGGCCCATGGCCTCCAGCCGCGGCACCACCAGGTCGACGAGCTCGGCGTCGTCGCGCGCGCGCAGGTAGTGGGCGTTGAGCGCGGTCAGCTTGTCCAGATCGAAGCGCGCCGCCGCCCGGCCGCAGCCGGCGAGATCGAACCAGCGGATCGCGTCGTCGGTCGAGATGATCTCGTCGTCGCCGTGGCCCCAGCCGAGCCGCAACAGGTAGTTGCGCATCGCCTCCGGCAGAAAGCCCATCTCGCGGTAGGCGGCGACGCCGAGCGCACCGTGGCGCTTGGAGAGCTTGGCGCCGTCGGGGCCGTGGATGAGCGGGATGTGCGCGAAGGCCGGCAGCTCCCAGCCCAACGCCGCGAACACCTGGGCCTGACGGAAGGCGTTGTTGAGGTGGTCGTCGCCGCGGATGACGTGGCTGACGCCCATGTCGTGGTCGTCGACGACGACCGAGAGCATGTAGGTCGGGCTGCCGTCGGCGCGCACCAGCACCATGTCGTCGAGCTCGTCGTTCTGGACGACGACGCGGCCCTGGACCCGGTCCTCGATCACGGTCTCGCCGCTCTGCGGCATCTTGATCCGGATGACGGGATCGACGCCCGGCGGCGCTTCGCGCGGATCGCGGTCGCGCCAGGTGCCGTCGTAGCGCACCGGGCGCTTCTCGGCGCGGGCGCGCGCGCGCATCGCCTCCAGCTCTTCCTGGCTGCACCAGCAGCGATAGGCCCGGCCCTCGTCGAGCATGCGCACGGCGCAGGCGACGTGCCGCTCGCGCCGGTCGTACTGGTGGACGGGCGGTTCGTCGGGCGCGAGCCCGAGCCAGTCGAGGCCGTCGAAGATGGCGTCGATCGCCTCGGGGGTGGAGCGCGCCCGGTCGGTATCCTCGATCCGCAGCAAAAAGGTGCCGCCGTGGTGGCGGGCGTAGAGCCAGTTGAACAGGGCCGTGCGCGCGCCACCGATGTGCAGGAAACCAGTGGGCGAGGGCGCGAACCGTGTGATAACCGTCAATAGAAAGCCTTCGTCAGCCTGGCGACAGATCGCGGGCGCAACGGGATAGCACGATCCGGTTGGACCACAAGCGCGCCATCGCCGGCGGCGTCGCTCCCGCCGCGGCGGTCGTCCGGCTCGGCCGCCGCCTTTTGGGCGCGCTGCGCGCCCAGCGCGAGCGCCGGCTGCTCGCCGTCCCGATCCCGCTCGCCCTGGGCGTCGCCTGGTATCACGGGCTCGCCGCCGAGCCGCCGGCGATCACCCTGGCCTTCGCCGCCGCCGTCGCCGCCCTCGCCGGCGCGCTCGCCTGCGCCCGAAGCGAGGTGCCCTGGCGCGCCGCCGGCCTCACCCTGGCGCTGGTGGCGAGCGGCTTCGCCCTCGCCCAGTGGCAGACCCTGCGGGTGCACCAGCCGCAGCTCGAGCGCCCGACCACCGCCAGCTTCGAGGCCGAAGTCGTGCTGGTCGAGCCGCGCGACGAGGGTGCCCGGCTCACGCTCGAGCGCGCTCCGCCGCCGCCCGCGGGCCCGCACACGGTGCGCATGACCGTCCGCAACCTCGCCGAGGTCGTCCATGTCGGCGACGTCGTGCGCGTGCGGGGCCGGCTGTTGCCGCCGTCGGAGCCGGTCGTGCCCGGCGGCTTCGACTTCGCGCGCTGGGCCTATTTCCACGGCCTCGGCGCGGTCGGCTACGCCTACGGCGACGTCGAGCTCGTCGCGCGCGCCGAGGGCGGCGTCGCCATGGCCGAGGTGCGGCGCGCCATCGCCCGCCACGCCGTCGCCGTCGTCGGCGGCGACGCCGGCGGGGTCGCGGCGGCGCTGCTCACCGGCCTGCGCGGCGACATCTCCGATGCCGTCTGGGAGGACATGCAGGGGGCGGGCCTGGCCCATCTCCTCGCCATCTCCGGGCTCCATATCGGCCTCGTCGCCGGCACCGCCTTCGTCGCCGTGCGCTACGCCGTCTGCGCGTGGCCGTGGCTGGCGCTCAGGCTCCTCGCCCCGCGCCTCGCCGCCCTCGCGGCGTTGGCGGTGGCCTTTCTCTATCTGGTGCTCGCCGGGGCGCCGCTGCCGACCCAGCGCGCCTTTCTCATGACCGCGGTGGTGATGGTGGCGCTGCTCTTGGACCGCGAGGCGATCTCGCTCAGGCTGGTGGCGCTCGCCGCCTGCGTCGTGCTGGCGATCGATCCGGCGGCGCTGATGGGCGCGTCCTTTCAGATGTCCTTCGCCGCGGTGACCGCGCTCGTCGCCGTCTACGAGCGCTGGCGC
Organism: uncultured Geminicoccaceae bacterium; assembly: GCA_964502115.1. Taxonomy (GTDB): domain Bacteria; phylum Pseudomonadota; class Alphaproteobacteria; order Geminicoccales; family Geminicoccaceae; genus JAAAPF01. Next base: position 441 of record CAZCVH010000186.1, on the reverse strand, counting down.
CGCCGCCGGCCCGACCGCGGCGCCCCGGCGCCGAGCCTGCTCTGGGCCTATGTCGTCGGCGTGGCGCTCTCGACCGTGATCGCGACGCTCGCCACCGCGCCCCTCGCCGCCTTCCATTTCGGCCGGCTGCCGACCTACGGCATCGTCGCCAACCTCGTCGCCGTCCCGCTCATGGGATTTTGGATCATGCCCCTCGGGCTGATCAGCCTGTTCCTCATGCCGCTCGGGCTCGACGGGCCGTTGCTCACGCTCATGGGCCGGGGCATCGACGGCGTGCTGTGGTCGGCGGCGACGGCGTCGAGCTGGCCCGGCGCCAGTGTGGCCGTCCCGCCGCCGCCGCCGGCGGCGATGCTGTGGCTGGTCGCCGCCGGGTTGTGGGCGGGCCTGTGGTGGGAGATCGGAAGAGCACACGTCTGAACTCCAGTCACGTGAAACGATCTC
>CAZCVH010000185.1:0-4599 GCA_964502115.1 uncultured Geminicoccaceae bacterium | reverse complement strand
ACCAGCCCCACCGGCGACCCGATCGACGACGCCGGTGGCGTGCGCGACGGCGGCTCCTACTGGGAGCGCATGGGGGCGGTCGCCTGCTGGAACGCCGTGATGGACGAGGACCGCTACATGGTCCGCAAGTGGAACGAGTTCATCGCCGCCTGACCACCCGCCGGCCGGGCTCCACCCCCGGCCGGCGCGTCTCCACCGAAGGACGCCCGCAGCCGATGCGCCCCGCCCGCACCGTCGCCCCCTATCTGCAGGTGCTGCCGCTCGCCCTGGTCTTCCTCGGCTTCTTCGTGATGCCGATGGTGCTGGTGGTCGCGGTCAGCTTCTTCGACTACCAGACCTACGACATCCTCATCCCCGATTTCGTCTTCTTCAATTACATCGACGTCTTCACGTCGAGCGTGACCTATCGGACCTATCTCAATACGGTGAAGTTCTGTCTCACGACCTGGCTGTTGACGCTGGTGCTGGGCTTCACCGTCGCCTATTTCCTGGCGTTCCACGTCAAGACGGCGCCGCTGCAGATCTTCTGCTTTCTGTTGTGCACCATCCCGTTTTGGACCTCCAACGTCATCCGCATGATCGCCTGGATCCCGTTCCTCGGCCGCAACGGTCTGGTCAACGAGATGCTGATGGCCTGGGGCGTGATCGACGAGCCGATCGAGTGGCTGCTCTACAGCGACTTCACCGTCATCCTGGGCTACGTCCACCTCTACACGCTCTTCATGATCGTGCCGATCTTCAACTCGATGATGCGGATCGACCGCTCGCTGATCGAGGCCGCGCGCGATCAGGGTGCGACCGGCTACCAGGTGCTCACCAACGTCGTCGTGCCGCTCGCCAAGCCCGGCATCGCCATCGGCTCGATCTTCGTGCTCGCCCTCGTCATGGGCGACTTCATCACCGTGAACGTCCTCGGCGGCGGCCAGATCGCCTCGGTCGGCAAGGCCATCCAGACCGAGCTCTCCTACCTGCAGTTCCCGCCGGCGGCGGCGAACGCGGTGGTGCTCCTGGTCGTGACGGTGCTGATGATCGTCGGCCTCATCCGCATCGTCGACATCAGAAAGGAGCTCTGAGCGATGGCCGTCGCGCGCCGGCCCCGGAGCTTTTACGTGCTGTTGGCCGTCTTCGTGGCGTTCGTGCTGTTCCTCTACGGCCCGATCGCCACGATCGTCATCCTGTCCTTTCAGGGACCCGACGGCGGGCTCGTCTTCCCGATGCGCGGGTGGTCGCTCCACTGGTTCGCCGACCTCTTCCGGGCGCAGTCGATCGGCAATATCGGCGAGGCGTTCCGCCGCTCGCTCGCGCTCGGGCTGATCGTCATGGTGCTGACGGTGGTCTTCTCCTACCTCGCGGGCCTCGCCTTCCGGCGGCGCTTTCGGGGCGCGACGTTGTTGTTCTACATCGCCATCGCGAGCCTGATCATGCCGTCGGTGGTGGTCTCGCTCGGCATCGGCGCCGGCTTCGAGCTCTTGGGCCTGCGGCGCGCCTGGTGGGGCTCGGCCTTGGGCGCGCACCTCACCTGGACGCTGCCCTTCGGCCTGTTGATCATGTTCGCGGTCTTCAACCGCTTCGATCCGGCCTACGAGGAGGCGGCGCGCGATCAGGGGGCGAGCGCCTGGCAGACCAACCGCCACGTCATCCTGCCGATCGTGGCCCCGTCCCTGATCGGCGTCTCGCTCTTCGGCTTCACCCTCTCCTACGACGAGCTCGCGCGCACCAGCCAGACGGTCGGCTACGAGAACACCCTGCCGCTCGAGCTGCAGGCGATGCAGGCCAACACGACGACGCCGGTGATCTACGCCCTCGGCACGCTCACCACGGCGATCTCCTTCGTCGTCATCTTCTCCACCATCGCCGCGGTGCTGTGGCTGCGGCGGCGCAGCGCCCGGCGCGCGACGACGCGCGATCGCGACGCCGTCGCCGTGCCGGCGGAGTGAGCCGCGATGCAGCTCGTCATCGTCAACCCCAACACCACCGCGTCGATGACCGCCAAGATCGGCGAAGCGGCGCGCTCGGTCGCCGCACCCGGCACGGAGATCACCGCGGTGAACCCCGAGATCGGCCCGGCCTCGATCGAGGGGCACTACGACGAGGCGCTCTGCGTGCCGCCGATGCTCGAGCTCTTCGAGCGCGGCTTCGCGGGCGGCGCCGATGCGGGCGTCATCGCCTGCTTCGACGATCCGGGCCTCTACGCCGTGCGCGAGCTCACCACCAGGCCCGTCCTCGGCATCTGCGAGGCGGCGATGCTCGCGGCCTCGGTGGTGGCGAGCCGCTTCTCGGTCGTCACGACGCTCGGGCGCGCCGTGCCGATCGTCGAGGCGCTGGCGCAGCGCTACGGCATGGCGGCGAAGTGCCGCCGTGTGCGGGCCGCCGAGGTCCCGGTCCTGGCGCTGGAGGAGGAAGGCTCGGGCGCGCGAGCGCGCGTCGAGGAGGAGGTCGCCCGCGCGGTCGCCGAGGACGGCGCCGAGGCGGTGATCTTGGGCTGCGCCGGCATGGCGGACCTCGCCCGCGCGCTCACCGCCGAGGTGGGCGTGCCGGTCGTCGACGGCGTCGCCGCCGCCACCAAGCTCGCCGAGGCCATGGCCGGGCTCGGCCTCCAGACCAGCAAGGTCGGCGCCTTCGCGTTGCCGCGCGCCAAGGAGATCGAGCCGTGATCGACCCGAGCGCCCCCTACCCCCGCGACCTCGTGGGCTACGGCCGCACGCCCCCGGACCCGCAGTGGCCGGGCGGTGCCCGCCTCGCCGTGCAGTTCGTCGTCAACTACGAGGAGGGCGGCGAGAACTGCATCCTCCACGGCGACCCGGCGAGCGAGGCGTTTCTCTCCGAGATCATCGGCGCGGCCCCGCTCGAGGGTGCCCGCAACCTCAACATGGAATCGCTCTACGAGTACGGCGCCCGCGTCGGCTGGTGGCGGCTCCACAAGCTCTTCACCGAGCGCAGGCTGCCGGTCACCGTCTTCGCCGTCGGCATGGCGCTGGCGCGCAACCCCGAGGCGGGTGCGGCGATGCGCGAGGCCGGCTTCGAGGTGGCGAGCCACGGCTGGCGTTGGATCGACTACCACGGGCTCGAGCCGGCGATCGAGCGCGAGCACATCCGCTGGAGCCTGGACGCCATCGAGCGCGCCACGGCCACGCGCCCGGTCGGCTGGTACACCGGCCGGGTCAGCGCGCACACCCGCCGCCTCGTCGTCGAGCAGGGCGAACTCCTCTACGACGCCGACAGCTACGCCGACGAGCTGCCCTACTGGACCTACGACTTCGACCGGCCGCATCTGATCGTGCCCTACACCCTCGACGCCAACGACATGCGTTTCGCCACCGCGCAGGGGTTCAACTCGGGCGATCAGTTCTTCGCCTATCTCCGGGACGCCTTCGATCAGCTCTACGCGGAGGGGGCCGAGCGGCCGAAGATGCTGTCGGTGGGTCTGCATTGCCGGCTCGTCGGCCGGCCCGGCCGCGCCCGCGCGCTCGCGCGCTTTCTCGACCACGTGATGGCGCACGACCGCGTCTGGATCTGCACGCGCGAGGCGATCGCCCGCCACTGGATGGCGGTGCACCCGCCGGAGGCGGCGCGATGAGCGCACCCGTCATCCGCCCCATGACCGCCCGCGACCTCCGGACCGCGCTCGACTGGGCGGCGGCCGAGGGCTGGAACCCGGGGCTTCAGGACGACTTCTGCTTCGCCACGGTCGACCCGGACGGCATGCTGGTGGCCACCGTCGACGACGCGCCCGTCGGCTCGATCACCGTCGTCAACTACGACGACGCCTTCGCCTTTCTCGGTTGCTACATCGTCCGGCCCGAGTACCGCGGCCGCGGCTGGGGCCTGGCGCTGTGGGAGACCGGCATGAGCCATGCCGGCCGCCGCCGCGTCGGCCTCGACGGCGTGCCGGCGCAGCAGGCGAACTACCGAGAGTCCGGCTTCGTCTACGCTTGGCGCAACCTCCGCTTCACCGGCGAGGCCCGCCCCGAGCCGCCGAAGGCCCGCCTCGTCCCGCTCGACCGCAGCGACCTCGACATCGTCGCGAAGCTCGACCGCGCCGTCTTTCCGGCCGCGCGCCGGAGTTTCCTCGAGGCTTGGCTCGCCGCCGACGGCCACGTCGCGCTGGGCCACGTCACCGACGGCCGCGTCGACGGCTTCGGCGTGCTGCGGCCCTGCCGGCAGGGCGCCAAGATCGGCCCGCTCGTCGCCCCCGACCGCGCCACGGCGGAGGCGCTGTTCGACGGGCTTCTCGCCCGATGGGGCGGCGGCACGGTTTCTCTCGACGTTGCGGACGCCAACCCGGCCGCCCTGGCGCTCGCCGAGGACCGCGGCCTGGCGCCGATGTTCGAGACCGCGCGCATGTACACCGGCCCCGCCCCGGCGATGGCGACCCACCGCCTCTTCGGCGTCACCAGCTTCGAGCTCGGCTGAGCCCCGCCGCCTCGGTGCTCGGCGCCGGGGCTCGGCTGCGGGGCTCGGCGCTCGGGTGTGGACGCGCGGGCGCGAATCGCCCAGTTTTCCCGTGCCGGTGGGGTGGCAGAGCGGTCGATTGCATCGGTCTTGAAAACCGACGTGGGTTCACGCCCACCGCGGGTTCGAATCCCGCCCCCACCGCCA
>CAZCVH010000184.1:0-4634 GCA_964502115.1 uncultured Geminicoccaceae bacterium | reverse complement strand
TGCTCTTCCGATCTGCGGCCGAGGCGGAGGCGGCGCAGCGCCTGGCCGGGGCAAAGGCGACGCTGGCGGAGGCGCTCGCCCGCGACCTGGCGGCGCGCGCCCACGGCCATGCCCGCGACGCCGAACTGATCGCGGCGCTGGTGCGCACGATCACCGCCCACGTCGTCCCGCAGGCCGTCGCCGCGGCCCCGCTCGATGATCTCGAGGCCGAGCTGCCCGCGCTGCTCGCCCGCCTCGAGGCCCCGGAGCGGGTCACCGTCGCGGTCCATCCCGAGCTCCAGCCGGCGCTGGCGGCGCGCCTCGACGACGTCACCGCCGCCGCCGGCTTCACCGGCACGCTCGCGGTCGACGGCGACGACGGGCTCGCCCTCGGCGACGCCGTCGTCCGCTGGCCCGACGGCGAGGCCAGCCGCCGCCTCGACGCCCGGATCGAGGAGGCGACGCGCCTGTGCGCCGGCTGGCTCGCCGAGCGCGACACGAGCGCCGCCGCCGACGCGGCGGCGACCACGACGACCACGGAGGGATCCGATGAGCACTGACGACGGCGCGCTGGAGACGACCGAGGCCGGCGGTTCACCCGGCCAAACGGCGGGCACGGACGCGCCCGCCGATCTGGGCGCGGTCTACGACGTCCCCGTCCAGCTCTCCGCCGTGCTCGGCCGCACCTCGATGCCGGTGAGCCAGCTCCTGCGGCTCGGCCGCGGCGCGGTCGTCGAGCTCGACCGCAAGGTCGGTGAGCCCATCGACATCTACGTCAACAACCGGCTGGTCGCGCGTGGCGAGGTCATCATCGACGACGGCCATCTGTCGGTGACGATGACCGAGATCATCAAGAGCGAGCAACAGAACTGAGCGGGACCGGCACGATGCGCCTGTTGATCCAGAGCGAGGACGCGCCCCTGGTCGCGCGCGCCGTCGAGATCGCCCGCACCAAGGGGGCGCGCGCCCGCGTCGTACCGACGACCAAGGCGGCGCTGGCCGACCTGCGCTCCGGCAGAGGCGCCGAGCAGCTCTGGGTCTCGGCCGACGCCGACGTCGCCGGCTTCGTGCGCCAGCTGCGCGCCGAGCGCATCCACGTCCCCGTCGTCGCCTACGGCATCGGCACCGATGCCCGCACCGCCGTGGCGGCGATCCGCGGCGGCGCGGTCGAGTTCCTGCCGCTGCCGCCGGAGGAGGCGCTCATCGCCGCCATCGTCGAGGCCGCGAGCGGGGGCGCGCCCGGCCTCGTCGCCGACGACCCGGCGATGCGCGAACTCCTCGACCTCGCCCGCCGCGTGGCGCCGGCGGAGGCCAGTGTCCTGATCACCGGCGAGAGCGGCGTCGGCAAGGAGGTCGTGGCCCGCTACCTGCACACCCACAGCAACCGCAAGGACGGGCCCTTCGTCTCCTTGAACTGCGCGGCCATCCCCGAGGCGCTCTTGGAAAGCGAGCTCTTCGGCCACGAGAAGGGGGCGTTCACCGGCGCCGCCGCGCGGCGGATCGGCAAGTTCGAGGAGGCCGACGGCGGCACGCTGCTCTTGGACGAGGTCAGCGAAATGGACCCGCGCCTGCAGGCCAAGCTCCTGCGGGCGCTGCAGGAGCGCGAGATCGACCGCGTCGGCGGCACCAAGCCCGTGCCGATCGACATCCGTGTGCTGGCCACCACCAACCGCGACCTCGAGGAGGCGGTGCGCCAGGGGACGTTCCGCGAAGACCTGATGTTCCGCTTGAACGTCGTGCCGCTGGAGGTGCCGCCGCTGCGCGCCCGGCCCGCCGACATCCCGGGGCTCGCCGAGCATTTCGCCGCCAAATACGCCAAGATGAACGGGCTCGGCGAGGTCAAGCTCGCCAAGGCCGCGCTGCGGCGGCTCGAGGCCCATGCCTGGCCCGGCAACGTCCGCGAGCTCGAGAACTGCCTGCACCGCGCCGTGCTGCTCGCCGGCGGCGCGCTCGTCGACGCCGACGCGATCCGCCTGCCCAAGGCGGCGAGCACGAGTGCGGGCGACGGCGGCGCGCTCGTCGGCCGGACCGTCGCCGACGTCGAGCGCCGGCTCATCCTCGACACCCTCGACCACACCCGCGGCAACCGCACCCACGCCGCCGCCATCCTCGGCATCTCGATCCGCACCCTCAGAAATCGCCTGCACGACTACGCCTGCGAGGGCGCCGCCGTCACCGAAGCCGGCACGGCGGGGAGCTGAGCACCGTGGCCACCGCCACCACCGCCGCCGCTACCGCCGCCGCCGAGACCGGACCGAAGGCCTGGCTGGCGCGCCTCGCGGGTCAGCGCGACATCCTCTTGGCGCTCGGCGTCATCGGCATCCTGATCGTCTTGATCCTGCCGATGCCGAGCTTCGTGCTCGACATGCTGCTCGCGGTGTCGATCGGCTTCGCGGTGATGGTGCTCTTCACCTCGCTGTTCATCGAGGAGCCGCTCGACTTCTCCAGCTTTCCGACCGTGCTCTTGCTCGCGACGATGCTCAGGCTGTCGCTCAACCTGGCCTCGACCCGGCTGATCCTCGCCGACGGCCACGAGGGCTCGGATGCCGCCGGTCACGTCATCGAGGCCTTCGGCGGCTTCGTAATGCAGGACAACTTCGTCATCGGGATGATCGTCTTCGTCATTCTGGTGATCGTGAACTTCGTCGTCATCACCAAGGGGTCGGGGCGCATCGCCGAGGTCGCGGCGCGGTTCTCGCTGGACGCCATGCCCGGCAAGCAGATGGCGATCGACGCCGATCTCTCCGCCGGCTTGATCGACGAAGCCGAGGCCCGCCGCCGCCGCACGCATCTCGAGGAGGAGAGCGCCTTCTTCGGCTCGATGGACGGTGCCGCCAAGTTCGTCCGCGGCGACGCCATCGCCGGTATCCTGATCACCGCCATCAACCTCGTCGGCGGGCTCGTCATCGGCGTCGGCCAGATGGGCATCACGCTCGGCGAGGCGGCGCAGACCTACACGCTCTTGACCGTCGGCGACGGCCTGGTCTCGCAGATCCCCGCGCTGATCGTCTCGACCGCCGCCGGCATGCTGGTCTCCAAGGCCGGCGTCGGCGGCCGCGTCGACGCCGCGCTGGTGCGCCAGTTCGGCGCCAACCCGCGCACCTTCCAGGTCACCGCCGGCCTGCTCGCCAGCCTCGCCCTCCTCCCCGGCCTGCCGGTACTGCCGTTCCTCTCGCTCGCCGGCGTCAGCGGCACCATCGCCTGGGTGCAACGGCGCCAACGCTTGGCCGAGGCGGAGCCGGGTGCCGGCGATGGTACCGCCAAGGCCGCGCCCGGCGGCGAGGCGGGGGACGCCGCGCCCGGCGAGGAGCCGATCGGCCAGAGCCTGCAGATGGACACGCTCAGGCTCGAGCTCGGCTACGGCCTGTTGCCGCTGATCAAGGCCGGCGACGCCCCGGGCCTGCCCGATCAGGTCAAGGCGCTGCGGCGCCAGCTCGCCCAGGAGCTCGGTTTCCTGATGCCGCCGGTGCGCATTCAGGACAACCTGCAGTTGCCCTCGACCACCTACGTCGTGCGGCTCAAGGAGACCGAGACCGCCCGCGGCGACGTCCGCCCCGCGATGCTGATGGTGATGGACCCACAGGGCCGCCCGATCCAGCTGCCGGGCGAGCCGACCAAGGAGCCCACCTTCGGCCTCGACGCCCACTGGATCGGCCGCCCGCTCAAGGAGACCGCGCAGAGCCAGGGGCTCACCATCGTCGAGCCCGCCACCGTCGTCACCACGCATCTCACCGAGATCGTCAAGGAGAACCTCGCCGATCTCTTGAGCTACGCGCTGACCCAGCAGCTTCTCGCCGAGCTCGACGAACCCTATCAGCGCCTCTTGGGCGACCTCGTGCCGGCGAAGATGACCACCGGCGGCATCCAGCGGGTGCTGCAGGGGCTCCTGGCCGAGCGGGTCTCGATCCGCGACCTGCCCTTGATCCTGGAGGCGCTCGGCGACGTCGCCGGCTCGACGAACAGCACCACCATCATGATCGAGTACGTCCGCGGCCGCCTCGCCCGCCAGATCTCGCGCGACGCCACCTCCGAGGCCGGCTACATCCCGATCCTGGCGCTGTCGCCGCAGTGGGAGCAGGCCTTCCACGACGCGCTCGTCGACAACGGCGGTGGCGGCGACCGCCAGCTGGCGATGGCGCCCTCGGAGTTGCAGCGCTTCGTCGCCGACGTCCGCGAACGCTTCGAGGAGCACGCCCAGAAAGGCGAGCTACCGGTTCTGGTCACGACGCCGACGCTCAGGCCGTACGTCCGCGCGATGATCGAACGCTTCCGCCCGGCCACCGTCGTGCTCTCGCAGAACGAGATCCACGCCAAGTCCCGCATCCGCACGCTCGGGCAGGTCTAGACCATGCAACTGCGCACCTTCGACGCGGCCAGCCTGAGCGAGGCCCAGGCCATGGTCAGGGCGAGCCTCGGCGACGAGGCGCTGATCCTCTCGACCGAACGCCTCGAAAGCGGCCTGCGCATCACCGCCGCGATCGAGCCCGACGACGACCTGGCGACGCTGCTGCGCGCCCCCGAGCGCGGCCCCGACCCGCGCCTCGGCGCGCTCTTGCGCTTTCACGGCGTGCCCCACGGCGTGCGCGCCGCGCTCGCCGGCGACGCCGCCGGCGCCAGATCGGAAGAGCACACGTCTGAACTCCAGTCACGTGAAA
>CAZCVH010000183.1:0-4641 GCA_964502115.1 uncultured Geminicoccaceae bacterium | reverse complement strand
ACGGCCGCGCCCCGGCGGCGCCCGCCGACCCGCCGGCGCCGGTCACCGCCGAAGGCGGCGCCGCCACGCCGGTGGCTGCGACCCCGAAGCCACGCTTCGAGCGGGCGCCGCAGCCGGGTCCGGTGCAGAACGACGGCTTTCAGATGCCGGGTCTCGCCCTCTTGGCCGCGGTCAAGCCGGGAGCGCGCGCCGCTCCGAACGAGCAGGAGCTGGAGCGGACCTCGCGCGAGCTCGAGAAAGTGCTGCAGGATTTCGGCGTGAAGGGTGAGATCGTCGCCGCCAATCCGGGCCCGGTGATCACCCTTTTCGAGCTGGAGCCGGCGCCCGGGACCCGCGCCAACCGCGTCGTCAACCTCGCCGAGGACATCGCCCGCTCGCTCGCGGCCGTCTCGGTGCGCGTGGCGGTCGTACGCGGTCGCAACGTCATCGGCATCGAGCTGCCGAACCCGGTGCGCGAGACCGTCTATCTGCGCGACGTCCTCGGCGACGCCCGGGCCGACAACCCCAAGACGCGGCTCGGCATCGCGCTCGGGCGCGACATCTCGGGCAATCCCGTCGTCGCCGACCTCGCCCGCATGCCGCATCTCTTGATCGCCGGCACCACCGGCTCGGGCAAGTCGGTGGCGGTCAACGCGATGATCCTGTCGCTGCTCTACAAGCACAGCCCCGAGAGCGTGCGCCTGATCCTGATCGACCCCAAGGTCATCGAGCTCTCGGTCTACGACGGCATCCCGCACCTGTTGTCGCCGGTGGTGACCGAGCCGGCGAAGGCGGTGGTCGCCTTGAAATGGGCGGTGCGGCAGATGGATCACCGCTACCGGCTAATGTCACATCTGGGCGTGCGCGACATCCAGGCCTACAACCGCCGGCTCGCGGCCGCCCGCGCGGCCGGCGAGGAACTCACCCGCCGGGTCCAGGTCGGCTACGACCCGTCGACCGGGCTGCCGCAGTTCGAGGAGCAGCCGATCGACACCACGGCCCTGCCGCAGATCGTCATCGTCGTCGACGAGGTGGCCGACCTGATGCTCACCGCCGGCAAGGAGGTGGAGGCCCAGATCCAGCGGCTGTCGCAGAAGGCGCGCGCCGCCGGCATCCACCTCATCGTCGCCACCCAGCGCCCGTCGGTCGACGTGCTCACCGGCGTCATCAAAGCCAACATGCCGTGCCGGATCAGCTTCCGCGTCAGCTCCAAGGTCGACAGCCGCACCATCCTCGGCGATTCGGGCGCGGAGCAGCTGCTCGGTCAGGGCGACATGTTGCTGGTCAACGCCAGCGAGCCCCCGCAGCGGGTCCACGGCCCGCTGGTCTCCGACGTCGAGGTCGAGCGCGTCGTGTCCCACCTCAAAACCCAGGGCGAGCCGGATTATCTGCCCGACGTCACCAGCGAGGAGCCGGGCGCGGCGGCCGCCGCGGTCCAGGCCGGCGGCGACCTCTTCGCCTCCAACATCGAGACCGGCGACGCCGAGGACCAGCAGTACAACGAGGCCCTCAAGATCGTCGCCGAGGAGCAGCGCGCCACCACCAGCTTTCTGCAGCGCAAGATGCGCATCGGCTACAACACCGCCGCGCGCCTGATCGAGCGCATGGAGGAGGACGGCTACGTCTCCGCCGCCGACCATGTCGGCCGCCGCCGCGTTCTGGTCGGCCAAGAGGAGGAGGACGCGTAGAGGACGCGGGCTCGGCGGTGGAGGCGTGGGCCATCCGGAGCCCCGCCGCGTCGGCGCTTGCCGTTCGACGTCGAGACCCTGATGTTCCGCGAGGCCGGCCCGGAGGCGCCGCCACACTTCGTCCGCGAGCCCTGCGTGCGCCGTCTTCGCGAAACCCTGCCTGAGCCGATGTCATCGGCTTGTCAGCGCCAACTCATCCTCGAGGTCAACAAAGCCCGGACGGCGGGTTGGCCTTCGAGCGCAGCGACCGTGCCCACGGCCCGTCCTCCGTCGGTGCGCCGGTTCGAGTCTCTCTCGCTTCCGTGACATTTCCTCATGTCCCCGGCAGCAATAGGACGCGGGCTACCCGTGCAGCCGCCCCCGTGCGCTTTTTTCGCGGTTGCTGCCGCATCGCTGGGCGTTATCACTCCCGGGCCGCATCGCCGAGGAGCCGAGATGGCCGAAACCGCTACAACTTCCGACACCGATGTCAGCCAACCCTGGGACAAGGACAACCAAGCCTGGTGGGATTGGTACGTCAGTCTCGCCGAGAACGACGGCGCCAGCCCGGAGATCGAACCGGCCCCGCCCATGCCGGACGTGGCGATCCCGAGCGACGCGGAGGTCATCGCGGAGCTCGCCACCCCCTACCGTCTCAGCGACGACGACGTCGCGTTCTTCCGCACCAACGGATTCATCAAGCTGCGCGAGGTCTTCTCGCCCGGTGCCGTCTTGAAGCTGCGAGCGGAGCTGGTGCGGCTGCTGAGGGCGGAATTCGGCGTCGATCCGGATCAGGGTGCGCAGGACCGCTTCCTCAGCCTGGAGATGGTCTGGGCCGACAACCCGCTGTTGAAGGCCTATGTCCTGGCCCCGCGGCTGGCTCAGATTTCCGCCGATTTGCTCGGTGCGGATGCGGTGCGGCTCTATCACGACAACGTCCTGGCGAAGCAATCCGGCTGCGGCCGCACGCCGTGGCATTTCGACGATCACCACTTCCCGCTCGACAGCAACGACGTGGTCACGGCTTGGGCGCCGGCGCAGGCGATCCCGCTCGCCATGGGTCCGCTCGCCTTCGCCCATCCGCTGGACGTGCACCGGCTGGTCGATGCGGTGGCGTTCGAGAAATCCGGCACGGGCTACGACCGCGGCGTCGCGGAAGTGTTTGCGAAGAACAACGTCGCCGTCAACGAGACCCCGTTCGAGATCGGCGAGGTGAGCTTCCACCACAACCTCAATTTTCACACGGCCGCGAGCAATCGCACCGACCGCAGTCGGATCGTGCTGGCCAACACCTATTACGCGGACGGGGCGCGGATCGTGGAAAAACCGACCATGGTGTCCGGCGACTGGCAGAAATTCATGCCCGGGGTCGGCCCCGGCGACATCGCGGCGAGCGCGTCGAACCCGATCTGCTGGCCGGTCGCGTCCGAATGACCAAGGACCTGTTGGCGCGGAGCACGGCGCACTGGTCCGAGAGCGGTCGCGCCGGGATGGACGCGTTCTACACGCTCGCCACCGACGATTACCGGCATCTGGCGAAACGGCGCGACTGGGCCGGCTGGCTCGCCACGGCCCAGGCCGAGGTCGGCGACCGGTCTCTGCGGCTCCTCGACGTCGCCTGCGGCTCCGGCAAGTTTCCGAATGCGCTGGTCCGCCATGCCGGTGTCGCCGAGGCCGGATTGCGCCCGGTCGCGACCGACCTGCTCGATCCCTCGGCGTTCTCGATCGCCGAGGCGCGTGCCGCCCTGCCGGCGCCGTTCGTGCCCGCCGCGGAACACGAGACCACCCTGCAGGACTTCGTTCCGTCATCGGGCGGCTACGACATCGTCTGGGCGACCCACGCGCTCTACGCCGTGCCGGCGGAGGATCTGCCGGCGGCGGCGGCGGCGTTCCGCGCCGCCCTCGGGGAAGGCGGGCGCGGCGTCATCGCTCACAGCGCGGCGGCGGGGCATTACGTCGAATTCCACCGGCGCTATCTGGACGCGTTCGGCCCACCCGGCGCCGCGCCCTACCTCGCGGCGGAAGAGCTGGCCGAGGCGCTTCGCCTCGCCGGCGCGCGCGTCGCGGTGAGCGAGGTGCGCTACGACACCGTGGCGGCGCGCGAGGCGGTCGGTGCGGTGGAAGGATACTTGCAGCGCTGCGTCTTCGACGACGCCGTCTCACTCGCCGACATGCAGTCGGCACCGCCCACGGCGGCGTGGCTCGAGGCGTGCCGGTCGGCGGATGGCTGGCGCTTCCCGCAGGTGGTCCACCTGATCGACGTCACCCCCTGAGACCGGTCCCGACATCAAAAGGATCCGATCTGTGAGCGATCACAGCGCTCTGCGCTCCGCGTGGACCGAGACCCTGGCGCAGGGCCGTCGCCCCGACGCGCGCGCGCTGAAGGCCCATCTGCGTGCGGTGCACCGCGAGCACGCCGGCTTCACCGAGGCCTGCGCGCGCGCCTGCCGCGACGCGGCGGGGCGCACCAGCTACGACTGGCTCGCCGAGACCGTCACCCCGCCGGCGCAGCGGCGGGTCTTGGACCTCGCCTGTGGCTCCGGCCCGCTCCTCGATATCCTGCGGGCGCGGGCCGCGGAGTTTCGCCTGACCGGCGTCGACATGTGTCCCGAGGAGCTGGCCCTCGCGCGGGCACGGCTGGCCGACGGCGCGGCGGACCTCTTGCAGGCGGAGGCGCAGGACATGGCCGCGGTGCCCGCAGGCTCGGTGGACGCGGTCTTGTGCCACTGGGCGTTGACGTTGATGGACCCGGTCGCGCCTGTGCTCGACGAGGTGCGGCGGGTGCTGGCGCCGGACGGGCTGTTCGCCGCGCTCGTGGACGGGCCGATGGACGCAGCACCGGGCTACGCGGCCGCCAACGACCTGATCTATGGCCATGTGCAGGCGGAACTGCCGGGCTACGGCGAGATCGATCTCGGCGATCCGCGGGTGCGCGGCACCGACAGCCTGACCGAGCTCGTGCAGGCGATGTTCCCCGACGCGACGGTCACGGTGG
>CAZCVH010000182.1:0-4671 GCA_964502115.1 uncultured Geminicoccaceae bacterium | reverse complement strand
CTTCGACGACGCGCCAAAGGCGCTCAGGGCACGAGCACCGCGGCGCCGGTGAGCGTTCCGGACCGCAGCGACGCGAGCGCGGTGTCGGCGTCCTCCAGCGCGAACGTCTCGACGGTGCTTTCGACCCCCGCACGCGGGGCGACGTCGAGGAAGGCGTCGCCGTCGGCGCGGGTGAGGTTGGCCACCGAGCGGATGACGCGCTCGCCCCAGAGATCGGCGTAGCGAAAGCTCGGGATGTCGGACATGTGGATGCCGCCGCAGACCACCACCCCGCCCTTGCGCACCGCGCTCAAGGCGGCGGGCACCAGCGCGCCCACCGGCGCGAACAGGATGGCGGCGTCGAGCTCCTCCGGCGGGGTCTCGTCGGAGCCGCCGGCCCAGGCGACCCCGAGAGCGCGGGCGAAGTCCTGGGCTTCGCCGTCGCCGGGGCGGGTGAAGGCGAAGACGCGGCGACCCTCGAACAGCGCCACCTGCGCGATCAGATGCGCCGCCGCGCCGAAGCCGTAGAGCCCGAGCCGTTCGGCGCCGCCGGCCATGGTGAGCGCGCGCTGGCCGATCAGCCCGGCGCAGAGCCAGGGTGCCAGCTCGGCGTCGCTCGGGCCTTCGGGGAGCGCGAAGACGTAAGCGGCATCGGCGACGCAGGCCTCGGCGTAGCCGCCGTCGCGGGTGTAGCCGGTGAAGAGGGGCGCGTCGCAGAGGTTCTCCATGCCGCGCCGGCAGTAGAAGCACGTCCCGCAGGTGCGCCCGAGCCACGGCACGCCGACGCGCTGACCGACCGTGAAGCCGGCGACGCCCGCGCCGAGGGCGCGCACCCGGCCGACGATCTCGTGGCCGGGCACCAGCGGCAGCGCGGGCTCGGCGAGCTCGCCGTCGATGATGTGGAGATCGGTGCGGCAGACGCCGCAGGCGGCGACGTCGATGGCCACCTCGCCGGCACGGGGCTCGGGCCGTGGCAGCTCGCGCCGCACCAGCGGCGTGTGCGCCCGCTCCAGGACCATCGCCCGCATCGCCGCGGTCCGGCCCGTCATCGGACCGCCGCGACCTCGGCCGCTGCTGCCGACGTTTCGCGCTGCGCACCGGTGGTGGACGGTGCCGACGCCACCTGGCGCCGCAGCGGCGCCAGCTCGTCCTCGTCGAGGGTTTCCTCGGCCAACAGCCGCTTGGCGTAGGCGTCGAGCTCGTCCAGGCGCCGTTCCAAGATCTCCTTGGCGTGGGCGAAGGCGGCGTCGAGGCGTTCCTTCACCGCCTCGTCGATGTCGTGCGCGGTCTCCTCGCTGTAGCGCCGGCCGCCGCCCTCCAGCGGTTGGCCGAGATAGTTCCCGCCGTCGGTCTCGTAGGCGGTGCGGCCGAGCGCCGGGTCCATGCCGTAGCGGGTGATCATCGCGCGGGCGATGTCGGTGGCCTTGACCAGGTCGTCCGCGGCACCGGTCGAGATCTCGTGGAAGACCAGCTCCTCGGCGGCGCGGCCGCCCAGCAGCACCGCCATCTTGTTCGAGAGTTCGCCCTCGCGCATCAAGAAGCGGTCTTCGATCGGGCGTTGCAGGGTGTAGCCGAGCGCGCCGACGCCGCGCGGGATGATCGACACCTTGCGGACCGGATCGACGCCCTCGAGGCTCATCGCGACCAGGACGTGGCCCATCTCGTGGTAGGACACGGTCTCGCGCTCGGTCTTGTTCAACAGCCGATTGCGCTTCTCGAGCCCGGCGACGATGCGCTCGATCGCGTTCTCGAAGTCGGTGTAGGTGACGGCGTCACGCTCGGCGCGGGTGGCGAGGATCGCCGCCTCGTTCACCAGATTGGCGAGATCGGCGCCGGTGAAGCCCGGCGTCAGCCCGGCGACGTCGTCGAGCGACACGTCGCGGGCGAGGCGGACGTTCTGGGCGTGGACGGCGAGGATGGCGCGGCGGCCCTTGCGGTCGGGGCGGTCGACCAGGACCTGGCGGTCGAAGCGGCCGGCGCGCAACAGCGCCGGATCGAGGAGTTCGGGGCGGTTGGTGGCGGCGAGCAGCACGATGCCCTCGCTGGTGTCGAAGCCGTCGAGCTCGACCAGCAGCTGGTTGAGCGTCTGCTCCTTCTCGTCGTGACCGCCCATCGACGGCCCGGCGCCGCGGGCGCGACCGAGGGCGTCGAGCTCGTCGACGAAGATGATGCAGGGCGCGTGCTCGCGCGCGCGCTCGAACAGATCGCGCACGCGCGCGGCGCCGACGCCGACGAACATCTCGACGAACTCGGAGCCGGAGATCGAAAGGAACGTCACCCCGGCTTCGCCCGCCATCGCGCGCGCCAACAGCGTCTTGCCGGTGCCGGGCGGGCCCACCAGCAGCACGCCTTTGGGCAGCCGCGCGCCGAGCCGCGCGTAGTGCGGCGGGTTCTGCAGGAAGTCGACGACCTCGTGGACTTCGGCCTTGGCCTCGTCGACCCCGGCGACGTCGGCGAAGGTCGTCTTGATGTCCGTCTCGACGTAGATCTTGGCCTTGCTCTTGCCGATGGACATGAGCCCGCCGCCGCCCCCACCGAAACCGCCACCGGCGAGACGGCGTAGCAGGTAGAGCCAGATGCCGAAAAAGATCAGCATCGGCAGCACCCAGCTCAAGATGTCGCCGACGGTGCCGACCTCGCTGCCGCCCGAGTAGTCGACGCCGGCGTCGTCCAGCCGCTGCGCGATATCCGGGTCGACGCGGGTGGTGGTGAAGCGGGTCGGCTGCTCCGGAGCGGGATCGAGGACGCGGCCGCTGATGCGGTTCTCGGTCACCGTCAGGTCGTCGACGCGCCCCTGCTCCAGCCAGCGCTCGAAGGTGGCGTAGGAGATCCGCTCGACTTGCGGTGGTTCCTGCAGCAGCGCCTGAAAGCCGAGCAACAGCAAAATGGCGATGACGAAATACCAGAAATTGAAGTGATGTTGGCGCTCCACCGCCACCTCCCGCCGTCGCCGCGGTCCACCCACCACGTGAACGAAAGACTATCATTCGACCAGGCGTGCGGCGTTGATCCCGATCACGCCGCGACGGGCTCAGCTCTCGCCGCGGGCCTCGCCGGCGCGGATGATGGCGAGGCGGGTGAGCGCCGGCCCGGCCAGCTCGAAGACGACGGTCGAGCCGATCACCAGCGGCAGGATGGTGTCGCGCAGGGCCGGAAAGGTGTTGCCGGCCACCAGCGCCATGCCCAGCGCCACCCCCGCCTGCGGCATGATGGCGAGGCCCATCCAGCGCCGCACCCGCGGCTCGGCGCCGCCGACGAGACCGCCGAGATAGGCCCCGGCGACGAGCCCGCTCGCCCTGAGCAGGATGTAGAGCAGCCCGATCCAGCCGATCGCCGCGAGCTGGTGGACCTCCAGCGACGCGCCGGCGAGGACGAAGAACAGCACCATGAACGGCCATTCGACGTTTGCGATCTCGCGGAACGGCCGGTCGTGGTGCGACGCCAGGTTGACCACCACCGCCCCCACCAGCATCGCGGTCAACAGGAACGACGCCTCCAGCCACAGCGCCAACCCGCCGGCGAGCAGGACGACCCCGAGGGCTTCGGCCTGGGTCGGCTCGCCCGGCCGCAGCCGGCCGGTGAGGAAGGCGGCGGGCACCCCGACCGCGACGCCGATCGCGAGCGCGCCGCCGAGCTCGCGCGCGCCGTGCGCGAGTGCGTCCGCGCCGCCGTCACCGGCGAACGCCTGCGCGGTCGCCAAGAGCACGGAGAAGACCATCAGCCCCCAAGCGTCGTCGAGTGCCACGATGCCCAACAGCGTGTCGGTGTAGCGGCCCTTGGCGCCGAGTTGCTCGGTGACGTTGATGACCGCGGCCGGGGCCGAGGCCGGCGCGATGCCGGCGAGCAGGAGCGCCACCTCGACTTGCACGCCCACCGCGAGCAGGCCGAGCAGCATCGCCAGCGACACCCCGAGCACCTCGAAGGCGGAGATGGTCAGCACCTGCGTGCCGACCTCGCCCAGGGTCTCGCGCGAGAGCTTGCCGCCCAGAAGGAAGCCCACCATCAACAGCGCGAGGTCGCTGATCAGCGGATACCAGTCCGCCGCCTGCGCCGGCAGCAGGTCGAGCCCCGGCGGCCCGATGACGACGCCGAACAGCACCAGGAGCGTCACCCGCGGCAACGGCAACGCGCGCGACAGCAGGTCACCGACGAGCCCCAACAGCAACAGCGCGCCGAGGGTGGTGATGATCAAAGCGAGGTCGTCCATGGCCACCCTTGGGCAGGGATCACCGCGCGACGGCGGCGACCGTGGCGCGATCGATCGGTCGCACGAGGTCAGCCCGGCTCACCGCCGTGCGAGCGCGGTCTCAGCGCCGCGGCGGCGCGGGCGCGGTCGGTGACCCGGGCCCAATCGCCGGTGGCGACGGCTTCGGGCGGCGCCGGCCACGAGCCGTCGACGCAGAGCACGCTGGCGAGCGCCAGGTAGTCCGGCGCGGATGCGGCGCTCACCCCGCCGCTCGGGCAGAAACGGGCGTCGGGCAGCGGGACCGCCAGCGCGTTCAAAAAGGCGATGCCGCCGAGCGCTTCGACCGGGAAGATCTTGATGGCGCGATGGCCCCGTTCGAGCAGCGCCATGACCTCGCCCGGTGTCGCCGCGCCGGCCAGCAGCGGGACGTCGTGGCCGGCGGCGGCGTCGAGCAGCGGGACCGCCAGCGCGTTCAAAAAGGCGATGCCGCCGAGCGCTTCGACCGG
>CAZCVH010000181.1:0-4720 GCA_964502115.1 uncultured Geminicoccaceae bacterium | reverse complement strand
CCGCCGTCGTTCGCGGGAGCGAAATCGGCGTAGGTCTCGGTCACCGCCGCGGGCGGAGCGGCCAGCGCCGCTGTGGCGAGCGCGATCATCGCGGCGCTGGTGGTGTGAGTTCAACGGAAGAGTCCTTTCGTTGAAACCCTTGCGCACCACTAAATCTTTGAGCTGGTGGTCCGACGGATCCCAATGCTCGGGTAGCGAGCGGTCGGGTCGGATCACTAGTGCACAGCCAGCGGCTGGTCGGCGACATCGCGTTCTCCCATCGGCGTCTTCGGCATGGGCGGCGGCAGATGGAGGCCGGCCGCAGCGAATTGGTGGAGCAGCGCGAGCGCGGCCTCGCGAACCGGCCCCGCGCCCTCGGGCATGACGAGCGCGTCCAAGCCGGCGTCGCCGGTGCGGCCCGCCTGCAGCTCGGCACAAAAAGCGAGAAGGACCGCCTCGTCCGCCGTCACCGCGCGGTTGCACCAGTCCAGAAAGGCGAGTGGGCGGCGGGCGGAGGTCTCGAACCCCTCGACCAGCCGGTCGAGCGCGCGCCGCGCGACGTCACCCGCCGTCGGCCCGCACATGAAGCCGAAGGCGCTCACCAGATGCGGGCTCGCGGGGTCGCCTTCGGCGACGCGGTGGCGCAACGACCAGAGGAGCAGGCGCTCGGCGTCGTTGAAGTCCGACAGCCGTCGCTCCGACAAGGGTACCTCGACGCTCATATCGCTATGTCCTTCGCTTCGTCGACGCCGAGATGCGCCATGGCGCGCCCCAGCGCTTCTTCGGCGAGCGCCGCGGCGTGCAGGCGCCGCGCGGCGCAGCGGCGCAACAGCGTCGGCGTGTCCTCGCCGTCGCCCGTTCGCGTCTGGGCGGCGAGGCAGCGCGAGCGGAGTTGGACCAGCTGATGCAGGAGAGCCTGGCGCTGGTGCGGCGCGAGCTGATCGGCGAGCGCGAGCTTGAGCGTCTCCACCAGCGGCAACAGGCCGTGGCACGTCTCCCCCACCGGCGCCGCCACCAGGGCCTTGAGCTGAGTGCGGCCCGCTGCGGTGAGCGCCACGCCGCCGTCCGCGCGCTGTTCGACCACGCCGCGCTCGATCCACGCCATCAGCCGGTCGCAGACGGTGCAGCGCGTCGGCGTGAGCCAGGGGCGACACACCGCCTGGACGTGGCCGCACAGCGCCTCGACCGCGCTCGGCCCGTCGGCGAGGACGCCGAGGGCGGCGAGATCGATGACGATGGTCGAGGTCGAGGACCGCATCTCGGACCACTCCGAAACAGAACCAATACGGTACTGATACCGTGCCGACGCCCATCGGTCAAATGAAACCAAAGTGGTCGCCGCAATCTTTATTTATTCTAATGCCAAGTTTTCTGAATAGGATTGTTCCAATCTCTATTCACCGCAGCTCCTGGAGCACCTCGAAGCCCTCGAACTGCGGATGGCCGGCGTAGAGCCCGGTATGCGCGCCGGCGTTCCGGTGGGCGGCGCGGAACGCGGGCGAGCGTGTCCAAGCCTCGAAGGCGTCGCGCGACGCCCAGACGGTGTGCGAGGCGAAGAGCGTGTGCTCCTCGCTCGACGGGCCGCGCAGCAGTTGGAACTCGACGAAGCCGGGCATGTGCTGGAGATGTGTCTCGCGGTTCAGCCACAAGCGCTCGAAGTCGGCCTCGCGGCCGCGGTGCACCCGAAAGCGGTTCATCGCGATGAACATGCGGCGCTCTCCTCGGCGGGGGCCATGCGGTCGAGCGCACGGCGGAAATGGGTGACGCCGGCGCTCCTGAGCGGCACGAACGGCTTGTTCGCCCGTTTGCAGAGATCGCGCGCCATCAGACACGCGCCGTGGCTGACGCAGTCGACCGGGCAGAAGACCAGATCCGCCTGTGCCACCAGGTCCTCCAGCTGCTCGAGGCGGTGCTCGATGCCGCCGTCGTGGTGCAACAGCTCCGCCCGCCGCCGGGCCGCGCCGGTGCGCAGATGCGGCACCGCGCTGGTTCGGCCGCCGACGTAGAGCAGGCGTGAGGCCGCGAGCGGGCAATCCTCGGGCGAGTCGGGGGTGCTCGGCTGCTGGATCGGGCACACCGGCAACTCTTCGAGCCGTTCCATCTGCGCCTTGAGATCGGCGATCTCGCGATCCTGCTCGCGGATCCGGGCGCGGGCGGCGGCGAGCCGGCGCTCCTGCTGACGACGGCGGCGCTCCTGCTTCGCCGGCGGCTCGCAGCCGACGGTTCGCCCGGTCGGCTTGGGCTGGAGGCGAACGCAGAAACTCCGCATCTGCTGGATCTCGCCCTCCTGCGCGGTGATCCGGGCGTCGCGCTCGGCCAGGCTCGCCTGGGACCGGCGGCGCACCCGCTCGAGGCGCTGCTCGAGCTCGGCGACGCGGCGCTCGGCCGCCCACAGCGCCTGGGCGTCGGCGCGGTTCACCCCGCCCATGAAGTGCGACAGCATGTGGACGTCGCCGAAGGCGGCGTAGCGCAGGGGCTCGCCGACATGGCGGTGGCTCAACAGCGCCCAGTACGCCCCCGCGACCTGCCCCTTGGCGCAGGCGTCGTCCCAGTAGGCCTTCAGTTCCTGCGCCTCGCGGAGGCGCCCGACCCGCGCCACCGGCGTGGCGTATTTGCGATCCAGGGTCTTGTGGATCAGCTGGCCGATGAGGCCCGGCTGCGTCGCCTCCTGCACGAAGTAGCCGTGGATCTGGTATTCCGTGGCGCCCCGCTGCGCGTGCACCTTGCCCTTGCGCATCAGCGCCTGGATGTCGCGACGGTCGAGGCAGGTGCCGACGATCGAGCACTGCACCGTGCCGGGGATCTCCCAGATCTTGTAGCGGCGCGAGAGCGGTCGGCTGGGCGGTTCCTTGCGCAAGCTGGAGGTCGACGGCTCGTGGCTCACGGCATCGCTCCGACGTCGGTGGGCCAGGGACGGGCGACGAGCGCGTGCGGCACCACCAACGGGCCGCAGCCGTCGGGGCGCGCCACGACATCGACGGCGAGCCCGAAGACGGCGGCGACGCGTTCGGCGGTGAGCACCGTAGCGGGCGGCCCTGCCGCGGCGAGCCGGCCATCGTCGAGCAGGACCAGGCGGTCGGCCGTCGCCGCGGCGAGATTGAGGTCGTGCAGGATGGCGAGGACGCCGTGGCCGGCGTCGGCGAGCGCCCGCGCCGTCGCCATGACCCGAGCCTGATGGGCGAGGTCGAGGCTGGCGGTCGGCTCGTCGAGCAGGAGGTAGCGCGGCCGGGTGCCGTCGCCGGGCCAGATCTGGGCGAGCGCGCGGGCGAGGTGGACGCGCTGCTGCTCGCCGCCGGAGAGCGTCGCCACGCTGCGGGCGATGAAGGCGCTCGCGTCGGCGGTGTCCAGTGCCGCCGCCACCACCCGGCGCGTTGCGGTGGCGTCGTCGGCGTGGGGGACGCGGCCGAGGGCCACCACCTCCTCGGCGTGGACCGGTAGCGTGACGACCGTGTTCTGGGCCAGCACGGCGCGGCGACGGGCGAGCGCGCGGGCGTCGAGCTTCGCGAGCGGGCGGCCGTCGAGTGTCACCCGGCCGGAGGTGGGCACCCGCGCGCCGGCGAGGCAGCCCAGAAGCGTCGACTTGCCGGCGCCGTTGGGGCCGAGCACCGCCACCAGCTCGCCCGGCGCGAGGGTGACGGACACGCGATCCAACAGGCGTTTTCGACCCACGGCGACGGTGAGGTCGCGCGCCTCGAGCATCACAAGCTGAACCGTCGCCGGTTGGCGAGGAGAAGGGCCAAAAAGAACGGCCCGCCGAGGGCGCTGGTGAGGATGCCGATCGGCAGCTCCGCCGGCAGGACGACGAGGCGCGCGCCGATGTCGGCGCCGAGCAGGAGCGCGGCGCCCAGGAGCGCGCTCGCCGGCACCAGCCAGCGGTGGTCGGTGCCGATGCAGAGCCGCGCCAGGTGCGGCACCACCAGGCCGACGAAGCCGATGATGCCGGCGACGGCCACGGCCGCACCGGTGCCGAGTGCGACCAGCACGACGATCGCGAGCTTGCCGCGCTCGACGTCGAAGCCGAGCTGGCCGGCCTCGCGCTCGCCCAGGAGGCAGGCGTCCAGAAGGCGGGCGAGCAGCGGCAGGGTCGCGATCACCACCGCCATCAGCACGGCCGCGGGCCAAAACGCGCGCGGATCGACGCCGGCGAGGCTGCCCAGCGTCCAAAAGGTGAGATCGCGCAGCTGCTCGTCGGTGCTCACGAACGCCGCGAGGCCCAGTCCCGCGCCGGCGATGGCGTTGATGGCGATGCCGGCGAGCAGGAGCAGCGCCGTCGTCGTCCGGCCCTCGAAGCGGGCGAGCCGCGACACCACCCAGGTGGCCAAGAGCGCGCCGGCGAAGGCGGCGAGCGGCAAGGCCCAAGCCCGCGCCGGGCCGATCGCGTCGCCCGCGGCCACGATGACGACGACGGCGCCGAGCGCGGCACCGCTGGAGACCCCGACCAGCCCCGGATCGGCCAGCGGGTTGCGGAAGAGGCCCTGCATCGCCGCTCCGGCGACGGCGAGGGCGGCGCCCACGAGCGCGCCCGTCACCACCCGCGGCAGGCGGATGTCGAGGACCACGGCCGCTGCCACGGGCTCCGCCCCGGTCCCGGTGAGCGCGGCCACGACCTCGCCCGGCGGCACCGCGAGCGCGCCGGCGCCGAGGCCCGCCACCACCGCCGCCGCGAGCGCGAGGCCGAGCGCCGCCAGCACGGAGATCGGAAGAGCGTCGTGTAGGGAAAGAGTGTAGATCTCGGTGGTCG
>CAZCVH010000180.1:0-4727 GCA_964502115.1 uncultured Geminicoccaceae bacterium | reverse complement strand
CGTCGAGCACGTCGATCAGACCGGAGGTTCCGCGGGGAACACCCAGTATCTTGCCGGCCGTGGCTCGCACCACGTCCGCGTCGACAAAAAGAATCGACTTGTCCTGCTCCATGGCCATGGAAATCGCCAGGTTGATCGACGAAAAGGTCTTGCCGTCGCCCTGCAGGGCACTCGTGACCATGATCAGGTTGGCCTGGCTGACGGGTGTCGGCCGCGGCCGGCGCGGCGGCGCGATCGCGGGCGTCCTGGCGGACGTCGAGGGCCACCTTACGGATGCGCGGGTTCACGTGGTGCCAGGCCGAGCGGATGCGGTCGGCGTAGTGCGCCACCACCCAGTCGCGCAAAAACGGCGTCGGCGCCCCGATGACCACGCGGTCGCCGTCGATCTCGGCCGGCGCCAGCGGCTGCAACCAGGTCGTATAGGCGGTCTCTCCGACTTCGTCGCGCAGCAAATCCTGCACGGTTTCCCATTCCTGCTCGAGTTCGCTGGTCGGTGCCACGAGCATGGTTTCTCCCGCCTAGAAGAGGCGCCCGAAGGGCGCGCACGCACATCCGTCCCCAGGTCTCATCTTACCGCGTCGCGAGCGCGATCGCCAAAAATGACCGAAGGGCCGGTGGACGAGCACGACGTACGGTCACGCTGTCGGTTGCGCCGATGCGTTCAGAACCACCCGAATTCTTACGAGGGGCGGACAAAAGGGCTCGAAAGCTAAGGTTTCGTCCGCCGGCCCACAGAAAAAGGAAGAGATTCCAGAGTAACCGTTATCCGTCCTCGTCACCACCACACGGTACGCAAAACGCGGCGACCGTCACAAGAGGGATGAAATGAGAACGCGACCGATTAGCGCTTAAGCGACAATTTCCGTAAAATGGTATCTAAAAACGAAAACCGCCCGTGCGGGCGGCTTTTCCAACCGAAAATGCGACGAGACAACGCGCTTTACACGGTCATACTCGCGCTGTCGACGGCATGGCGGGCGCAGCGGGGTGTCACGCCGCCACCTGCAGCTTTTTTACGCGCTGGCTGAGCCGCGAGATTTTGCGCGATGCGGTGTTCTTGTGAAGCACGCCTTTCGTTACACCGCGCGCGATCTCGGGTTGCGCCAGCTTCAGCGCCTCGCGGGCGGCGACGGCGTCGCCCGCCGCGATCGCGGTCTCGACCTTCTTGGTGAAGGTCCGGATGCGGCTGATGCGCGCCCTGTTGGTGGCGGTGCGGCGCGCGGTCTGACGAACCCGCTTGCGAGCGGTGGGCGTGTTGGCCATCGATCCGACTGTTCCCTAAGACGAAGCCTGTGTGACTACCTCAGCCCGGCGCGGCCGTCAACGCGCGCCGGCCGCGCTCAGCGGTCTTGAAACTCGGGGCTCCGCTTCTCCGCGAACGCCGCCATCCCCTCGCTGCGATCCTCGGTCGCGAAGGTGCTGTAGAACAGCTGCCGCTCGGTCCGCAGGCCGGTCTCCAGGGTGGTTTCGTAGGCGGCGTTGATCGCCTGCTTGGCCATCGCCACCACCGGCTTGGACTTCTCCGCGATGGTGTCGCCCAGCTTCAGCGCCTCGTCGAGCAGGGTGTCGGCCGGCACCACCCGCGCCACCAGGTTGGCGCGCTCGGCCGCCTCGGCGTCCATCATGCGGCCGGTGAGCACCATCTCCATCGCCTTGGATTTACCGATCAGACGGGTCAGCCGCTGGGTGCCGCCGGCGCCGGGAATGGTGCCGAGGTTGATCTCGGGCTGGCCGAACTTGGCGTTGTCGGCGCAGATGACGAGGTCGCACATCATCGCCAGCTCGCAGCCGCCGCCGAGGGCGTAGCCGGCGACCGCGGCGATGATCGGCTTCTTGCGCTGGGCGATCGCCTGCCAGGGCGCGATGAAGTCGCCGAAACTGGCCTCGACGTAGCTCTTCGACGCCATCTCCTTGATGTCGGCGCCGGCGGCGAAGGCCTTGTCGGAGCCGGTGACGACGACGGCGGCGATCTCCGGATCGGCGTCGTAGGCCTTCAGCGCCTCGGTCAGCTCGGCGATCAGCTGGCCGTTGAGGGCGTTGAGCGCTTTGGGCCGGTTGAGCCGCACGAGGCCCACATGGCCGCGGGTCTCGACCAGGATCGTCTCGTAAGCCATCGCTCCTCCTCCCGCGCCGCAGCACGGCTGGCGTTAGGTCGCGGCTTTAACCATGCCGCCGGCGGCGCCGTCCATAGTCGTGTCGTCACCGTTGACAGCCCGGGCAGTAGAACGTCGCACGGCCGACCTGGACGATGCGGCGCACCGTGGCGCGCCCGCACGGGCAGGGCTCGCCGGCGCGGTCGTAGACCCGGAAATTGCGCTGGAACGTGCCGAGCTCGCCGGAAGCCTGGACGTAGTCCCGCAGGCTCGAGCCGCCGGCGTCGATGGCCTCGGTCAGCACCGACCGCACGGCCCGCGCCAGCCGCGCCGTCTGCGCCGGCTTCAGCCAGCCGGCGCGGCGCCGCGGCGACAGCCCGGCGCGGTGCAGCGTCTCGCTGGCGTAGATGTTGCCGACGCCGACGACGACGCGCTGGTCCATCAACGCCACCTTCAAGGCGGCGGTCCTGCCGGCGAGGGCGCCGGCGAGGGCGGCGCCGTCGAAGCCGGGATCGAGCGGCTCCAGGCCGAGATGGCGCAACCAGGGATGCGCCGCCAGCTCGGCGGTCGGTTGCAGGTCGACCATGCCGAAGCGCCGCGGGTCGTGCAGCCGGAGCGTGGTGCCGTCCGCGAAGGTGAAGGTGAGGTGCTCGTGGGCGCCGAGCGCCGGCCCGTCGAACACCAGCCGCCCCGACATGCCGAGATGCAGGATCAAGGTCCGACCGTCGTCGAGATCGGCCAGGATGTACTTGGCACGGCGGCGCAGCGCGGCGATCCGCCGCCCCGCCAGCCGTTCGGGCAGCGCCGCCGGCAGCGGCACGCGCAGGTCGGCGCGGTGCTGCGCGACGGCGCGGATGGCGACCCCGTGCAGCCGGCGCTCGAGCGCGCGGCGGGTGGTCTCGACTTCGGGCAGTTCGGGCATGATCGGGTGGGGCTCGCGTCTTGCCGCCCGCGGGCGCGGTTTTATAAATGCGCAGCGACGGCGCCGACCCATAGCCCCGCCGCAGCGACGCTGCTACGGCGACGTCGTCATCCTCCTTCGGGCAGTCGCAGCAGCCATGGCCGACCTCGCCGACCGTCTCGCGCGCTCCTTCGGCTACGAGGACATCGATCCCGCCGCCAAGGCGGACCGGGTGCGCGGCGTCTTCGACCGCGTCGCCGGCCGCTACGATCTGATGAACGATCTGATGAGCCTGGGCGTGCACCGCCTGTGGAAGGACGCGTTGGTGGACTGGCTGGCGCCGCGGCCGGGGATCTTCCACGCCGACCTCGGCGGCGGTACCGGCGACGTCGCGCAGCGGGTCCGCGACCGCACCGACGCCGGCGCCGACGTCGCGGTCATCGACGTCAACGTGCCCATGCTCCGGGTCGGGCGCGACCGCGCCCTCGACACCAACCGCTTCGCCGGCCTCTTCTGGGTCGCCGGCGACGCCATGGCGCTGCCGCTGGCCGACCGCTCGACCGACAGCGCCACCATCGCCTTCGCGATGCGCAACGTCACCCACATCGACCGCGCGCTCGCCGAGATCCGCCGCGTCCTCAAGCCCGGCGGGCGCTTCCTCTGCCTGGAGTTCTCCAAGGTCACCCTGCCGGTCCTCGACGCCGTCTACGACCGCTACTCCTTCACCGTGCTGCCGGCGCTGGGCCGCATGGTCGCCGGCGACGCCGAGAGCTACCGCTATCTCGCCGAGAGCATCCGCCGCTTTCCCGACCAGGAGGACTTCGCCGCGCTGATGGGCGCGGCCGGCTTCGAGCGCGTGCGCTGGCGCAACCTCTCCGCCGGCATCGCCTGCATCCACTCGGGCTGGCGGCTCTAGGTCGGCGTGTTCGCGGTCCCCCGCCATTTCCTGCGCGCCATCGCCGTCGTCCGCTGTCTCGGCAAGCACGGCGCCATCCTCTTCATCGACGACATGCCGATCGCGCCGTGGCAGCGCCGGCTGCTGCACTGGCTCAACGACGACCACGCGCCGGGACGGCCCGGCGAGCGCCTGCGCCGCGCGCTGATCGAGCTCGGCCCGATCTACATCAAGCTCGGTCAGGGCCTCGGTACCCGGCCGGACATCGTCGGCCAGCAGGTCGCCGAGGACCTCACCGACCTGCAGGACAAGCTGCCGCCCTTCGCCGGCGACGAGGCGGTGCGCCGCGTCGAGAGCGACCTCGAGGCGCCGATCGCCGAGCTGTTCGCGACGTTCCGCTTCGAGCCGGTGGCCGCGGCCTCGATCGCCCAGGTCCACAAAGCCCGCACCAGCGACGGTCGCGACGTCGCGGTGAAGGTGCTGCGGCCCGGCATCGAGCTCCGGATCGAGCAGGATCTCCGCTTTTTCGCCTTCATGGCGCGGCTCGGCGAGAACGTCCTGCCCCACAGCGAGCGCCTCCACCCGCGCGAGGCCGTGCGCGTCTTCGCGGAGACCACCCGGCGCGAGCTCGACATGCGCCTCGAGGCCGCCGCGGCGGACGAGTTCCGCGAGAACAACCGCGAGGCCCCCAACTTCTACGTCCCCGCCGTCGACTGGCAGCGCACCACCAAGCACGTCTTGACCCTGGAGTGGATCGACGGCGTCGCCTCCGACGAGCCGGAGAGCCTGGTCGCCCTCGGGGTCGATCCGGCCCAGGTGCTGACCACCTCCGCCAAGG
>CAZCVH010000179.1:1718-4739 GCA_964502115.1 uncultured Geminicoccaceae bacterium | reverse complement strand
CGGCCGGCGACGTCTCGGCCGGCGAGGTAACGGCCAGGATACCGCGTCGGTGATGACGGTGTCATGACCGGCGGCGCCGAGGGTGCGCTTGAATGGCGCTTGCCAAGCCTTTGGATTTCGAGCATATCTCGGCCATGACGTGCGGTCCGCTCGAACGCCCCAAGGTGGTGGCTGTCCTGGGCCCCACCAACACGGGCAAGACGCACTTCGCCGTGGAGCGGATGCTCGGGCACCGTTCCGGCGTCATGGGTCTCCCCCTCCGGTTGCTCGCCCGCGAGGTCTACGACCGGATCAAGGCGCAGAAGGGCGGCGCCAAGGTGGCGCTGATCACCGGCGAGGAACGCCTCGGCGACCCGCAGGCGCCCTACGTCGTCGCCACCGTCGAGGCCATGCCGCTCGAGCGCCGCTTCGCCTTTCTCGCGGTCGACGAGATCCAGCTCTGCGCCGACGACGAGCGCGGCCACGTCTTCACCGACCGTCTCTTGAACGCCCGCGGCACCGAGGAGACCATGTTCCTCGGCTCCGACGTCATGCGGCCGCTCATCAAAAAGCTCGTGCCCGCAGCCGAGCTGATCACCCGCCCGCGGCTCTCCACCCTCGCCTACGACGGCGAGGCCAAGCTCACCCGGCTGCCGCGCCGCAGTGCGGTCGTCGCCTTCTCCGCCGCCGACGTCTACGGCCTCGGCGAGGTCGTGCGCCGCCAGCGGGGCGGGGCGGCGATCGTGCTGGGGGCCTTGAGCCCGCGCACCCGCAACGCCCAGGTCGAGCTCTACCAGTCGGGCGAGGTCGACTATCTGATCGCCACCGACGCCATCGGCATGGGCCTCAACATGGACGTCGGCCATGTCGCCTTCGCCGGGCTCTCGAAGTTCGACGGCCGCCGCCGACGCCGGTTGATGCCGCGCGAGGTCGCTCAGATCGCCGGCCGCGCCGGCCGCCACCTGCAGAACGGCACCTTCGGCACCACCGCGGGCCAGGGCGAGCTGCCCGAGGAGCTGGTCGAGCAGGTGGAAGGCCACCGCTTCGCGCCGATCGAGCAGATCCGCTGGCGCAACGCCGCGCTCGACTTCCGCTCGGTCGGCCGGCTCCTGGCCGCGCTCGACGAGGAGCCGGGACGCGGCTGCCTGACCAAGACGCGCGACGCGCTCGACCACCGCTCGCTGGCGCTGCTGTCGCGCCGCGACGACGTCCAGGCCATGGCGCACGAGCCGCGCGCGGTCGAGCTGCTCTGGCAGGTCTGCCAGATCCCGGACTTCAGGAAGACGCTGACCGAAGCGCATCTGCACCTCCTGGGTGCCGTCTTCACCCATCTGGTCGCCGGCGAGGGCGTGCTGCCGTCCTCGTGGGTGGCGCAGATGGTCGCCAAGCTCGAGCGCACCGACGGCGACATCGACGCGCTGGTGAGCCGGATCGCGCATATCCGGACCTGGACCTACGTCTCGCACCGCCACGCCTGGCTCGAGGACGCGCCGCACTGGCAGGAGCGTACCCGCGCCGTCGAGGACAAGCTCTCCGACGCCCTGCACGAGCGCCTGACCCAGCGCTTCGTCGACCGCAAGACGGCGGCCTTGATGAAGAAGATGCGGGCCGAGGGCGAATTCACCGCCCAGGTCGCCGCCGACGGCGCGGTCGAGGTCGACGGCCACGAGGTCGGCCGGCTCGAGGGGCTGCGCTTTTCGATGGCGACGACCGAGGCCGAGGCCGAGCGCCGCGCGGTGGCGATGGCGGCGCGCCGCGTCGTCGGCCACACCTTGAGAAAGCGCGCCGCCCGGCTGCTGGCGGACGGCGACGACGCCTTCGCCCTCGGCGAGGACGGCAAGCTGCGCTGGCGCGGCGAGCCGGTCGCCAAGCTCGCGCCCGGCGGCACGCTGTTGCGCCCGAGCCTCAAGCCGCTTTGGGACGACAGCATCACCAACGGCACCGCCGCGGCGCTGGAGGCGCGGCTCAAGGCGGTCGTCCACGCCACCATCGACGCCAAGCTGGCACCCTTGGGCGCGCTCGCCGGGCTGCACGCCGACGCCGCGGCGCCGGCGGCGGTGCGCGGCCTCGCCTTCCACCTGCTCGAGGGGCTGGGGACGGCCGATCTCGACGCCGCCGAGCCGCTGGTCGCCACCCTCGACGACGCCGGCCGCAAGCAGCTCACCGGCCTCGGGGTGCGCTTCGGCGTCCACGGCCTGTTCGTGCAGAGCCTGTTGAAGCCCGAGCCGCTGCTGCTGCGGCGCACGCTGTGGCGGCTGCAGCACCCCGCCAGCGGTCTGCCGGAGCCGGGCGCCACCTCGCTCAAGGCCGAGCCGGCGGCCTCGGCGGCGGGCTGGCGCGCCATCGGCTATCGCCTGCTGCGCGGCCACGCCGTCCGCGTCGACATCGCCGAGCGGCTCGCCCACGCCCTGCGTCAGGGCACCCGCGACGGCGCCACCTTCACCCCCGGCCCCGAGCTCGGCGGGCTCACCGGGCTCAAGCGCCACGAGCTCGACGACGTCATCCAGGCGCTGGGCTACCGCCGCCTGCCAGGCGACGGCGAGGCCCGCGCCCGCTTTCGCCGCGTCAACCGGCGCGCGCCGGCGCAGCGCCGCCAGCCGGCCGAGCGCCGCGCCGCCGGCGGCCACACCCCCTTCGCCGTCCTCGCCCGGCTCAAGGTGCAGGCCGGGTGACGGCGGCGGTCGCCCGTTGCACCCGCAAGCCGCCCACCCGCAAGCCGCCATGGTGAGCCCATGACCGACCCCGGCGTCGCCGCGTCGCAGCGCCTCGACAAATGGCTTTGGCAAGCCCGCTTCTTCAAGAGCCGCACGCTCGCCGCCAAAGCCGTCGCCGCACGCCGGGTCCGGGTCAATCAGGAGGTCGTCGCCAAGACGCATCACAAGCTGCGCGCGGGCGACGTGCTGACCTTCGCGCAGGGGAGCGCGGTGCGGGTGGTGCGGGTGCGCGATTTCGCGGCCACGCGCGGACCCGCCGCGCTCGCCCGCACGCTCTACGACGACCTCAAGGCGCCGGTGGACGCGCTCACCGTCGACGGCTGAGCGG
>CAZCVH010000179.1:0-1618 GCA_964502115.1 uncultured Geminicoccaceae bacterium | reverse complement strand
CACGAAAAAGGGCGGCCGCAGCCGCCCTTTGCCTACAACCCCACTTTTTATCAGCCGCCCGCTTCCTTGAGATAGGCGATCAGGTCTGCGCGGTCTTGCGCGTCGGGCAGCCCACGATAGACCATCTTGTTCCCTGGAATGTAAGCCGCAGGGTCTTTCAAGTACTCGTCAAGCGTCTCTTCATTCCAGACCAGACCTTCCTCGGCCTTGGCCAGGTGCGCCTCCGAGTAGCGGAACCCCTCGACGGTCCCCGCCTCACGGCCGACGACGCCGACAAGGTGTGGCCCGACGCGGTTTTGCTCTCGGTTGATGACGTGACAGGCACGGCATTGGTTGAAGACGCGCTTCCCGGCGGCGGGATCGCCCTCCTGAGCGAAGGCGGGGGCGGCCAGCGTACCCAGCAACGCGGCGAGCCCCAAAGTGGAGACGAGCTTCATCGGCAGACCTTTGTTCGACACTGTTGGTGGCCGGCACCATACCGGTGCGACCGCGGGCATCAACCCGCGCATCGTCGCGGCCGCTCGTCGTCGCCGCCCGCGGGCCTAGTTTTTTGGCGCTCGCGCTCCGAAGACGCCGGTGCCGATCCGCACATGGGTGGCGCCGAGCTGCACCGCGTCGAGATAGTCGGCGCTCATGCCCATGCTGCGCCACGGCACCCCGGCCTCGTCCGCGAGCTGCGCCACAAGTGCGAAATGCGGGCCCGGCGGCTCGTCGCCGGGCGGGATCGCCATCAGCCCGACGACGTCGAGGCCGTGCACGGTGCGCGCCCGCTCGACGAAGGCCACCGCCTCGGTGGGGGCGATGCCGGCCTTTTGCGGCTCCTCGCCGGTGTTGACCTGCACGCAATAGCGCCGCTCGAGGCCGGTCGCCGCCTCCGCCTTGGCGAGCGCGGCCGCCAGCCGCTCGCGGTCGAGGCTCTCGATCACGTCGAACAGGCGCACCGCGTCCTTGGCCTTGTTGGTCTGCAAGGGCCCGATCAGATGCAGCTCGAGATCGGCATGGGTCGCGCGGCGCTCGCCCCAGTGCGCCTCGGCCTCCTGGACGTAGTTCTCGCCGAAGACGCGGTGGCCGGCGGCGAGGGCGGCGTCGAGCCGGTCGTCGGGCTGCGCCTTCGAGGCGGCGACCAGGGTGACGTCCGCGCCGCCGGCGGCGGCGAGCGCGGCGCGCAGCTCGGCGAGGTTGCGCGCGACCTCGTCCGCAGCGCTCATCGCCGCCGCCCCCGCTGTGATGGTTCGGACACGAATCCTTTCGACCCGGCCGCGCGCTCTCGATCCATGCGCTGAGCTCCCTCCTGCAACCTCTTGGTAACCGGTGCCTTTGCGCTCGCCCCGCCGCGGCTGCTCCTTCTGTGTCCGCTCGGCAACAGGCGGGCACGAATGCGACACCATCCCCCGGACGCGGCTTGTGACGCGCGTCACGCTTCAGCATAACCCGACTGTCCGGTGCGGTCGCGGCCGACACATGGACGCTCAGCTCCCGGGCCCGCTCCAGCGGGCCGAGTGCAACCATGGAGTGGGAAATGAAGAAACTTCTGTTCGGCACGACCGCGCTCGTCGGCGCGCTCGCCTTCACCGGGGCCGCGAACGCCCAGACGATCAGCACGGGCGGGGCGCTCGAC
>CAZCVH010000178.1:0-4749 GCA_964502115.1 uncultured Geminicoccaceae bacterium | reverse complement strand
CTGGGGCGGGCTGTTCCTCACGCTCGTGATCTCGGGCATCGGCATCACCTTCTCGCTGCCGGCCGGCGTGGTGCTGGCGCTCGGGCGGCGCTCGCAGCTGCCGGTGATCCGACTGGTCTGCACCGTCTTCATCGAGCTCTTTCGCTCGGTACCGCTGATCACGATCCTCTTCATGTTCACGACCATGCTGCCGCTGTTTCTGCCGGTCGGGGTCGAGGTCGACCAGCTGGTGCGGGCGATCGTGGCGGTGTGCCTGTTCGCGTCGGCCTACCTCGCCGAGGTCGTGCGCGGTGGGTTGCAGGCGATCCCGCGCGGGCAGTACGAGGCCGCCGCCGCCATGGGCCTGGGCTACTGGCAGGCCATCCGGCTCGTCGTCATGCCGCAGGCGCTCGAGATCATGATCCCGACGATCGTCTCGACCTTCATCGGCTTCTTCAAGGACACCACGCTGGTCTCGATCATCGGTCTGTTCGATCTGTTGAACATGGCGCGCGCGATCGACGAGGATACCGATTGGCTGGGGTTGTTCATCGAGCCGTTTTTCGTGGTCACGCTGATCTACTTCGCCTTTTGCTTCGCGATGTCGCAATACAGCATCAACCTCGAGCGCCGGCTCGACACCGGTCAGCGCAGCTAGGGAACCGAGCGATGGACGCCACCGAGACGCTTCAGGCCGAACCGCAGATCGCGTCCGCGGCCTCCAGCGAGCGGATCATCGAGATCACCGGCGTCAACAAGTGGTTCGGCGCCTTCCACGTCCTCAAGGACATCGAGCTCGTCGTCCGGCGGGGCGAGCGCATCGTCGTCTGCGGCCCTTCCGGCTCCGGCAAGTCGACCCTGATCCGGTGCATCAATCACCTGGAGAGCCACCAGGAGGGCCAGATCGTCGTCGACGGCACCGAGCTCGACGCCGACGTCCGCAACATCGACGCCATTCGCGCGGAAGTCGGGATGGTGTTCCAGCAGTTCAACCTGTTCCCGCATCTCACGGTCCTCGACAACTGCACGCTGGCGCCGATCTGGGTGAAGAAGATGCCGAAGGCCGAGGCCGAGCGCATCGCGATGAGCTATCTCGAGCGCGTGCGCATCCCCGAACAGGTCCACAAATACCCGCTGCAGCTGTCGGGCGGGCAGCAGCAGCGCGTCGCCATCGCCCGTGCGCTGTGCATGCGGCCCAAGATCATGCTGTTCGACGAGCCCACCTCGGCGCTCGATCCCGAGATGATCAAGGAGGTGCTCGACGTCATGGTCGAGCTCGCCAAAGAGGGCATGACGATGCTGGTGGTGACCCACGAGATGGGCTTCGCCCGCATGGTCGCCGACCGCGTCATCTTCATGGATCAGGGCGAGATCGTCGAGCAGGCGGAGCCCGAAACCTTCTTCAACAACCCGCGCTACGACCGAACGCGAGCCTTTTTGAGCCAAATTCTGGCGCACTGAGCGCGACAAATCGTAACGGAAAAGGTCACCGAGAATTCAATTCGACAGAGCTGGCGCATTGTGGCAAGCGAGATCGCGACAACCGATGGGGCGGACGACGGCAAATGGAGTGCGGCCGGTGTGGTTCACCGCAACGCCCGGGCAGTTGGTTCTGCACCGACTGCGGGGCGCGCCTCGGTGCCGCCTGTCCCGGCTGCGGCGCCGACGTCGCCACCAACCAGCGCTTCTGCGGCCAGTGCGGCACGCGGCTGGGCGACACCGCGCCGACGCCCGGCGCCGCGGGGCGACACGGCGCGGTCGGCGTCGGTCCCGGCGAGCGCCGCCAGCTGACCGTCCTCTCCGCCGACCTGGTGGGTTCGACGCGGCTCGCCACCCAGCTCGACGCCGAGGATTACCATCACCTCATCACCGCCTATCATCGTGCCGCCGGCGAGGTGATCCGGCGGGCCGACGGTGTCGTCGCCAAGTTCATCGGTGACGGCGTCTTCGCCTGCTTCGGCTTTCCCCGTGCCCACGAGGACGACGCCGAACAGGCGGTTCGCGCCGGGCTCGGGATCGCCGAGGCGGTGCGGGCGCTGGCCGCCGGCCGGCGCGGCCTCGACGTCCGCATCGGCGTCGCCACGGGGATGGTCGTCGTCGGCGAGACCGTCGGTGAGAACGGCTACGCCGAGGTCGGCGTCTTCGGCGAGACCTCCAACCTGGTGGCCCGCCTGCAGGAGCTGGCGCCGCCCGGGCGCGTCGTCGTCTGCGCCACCACCCGCCGCCTGATCGCCGACCACTTCGCCTGCAACGCGCCGGAGCTGCGGTCGGTCAAGGGCTATCCGGCCCCGGTGTCGGTGGCGCTGGTCGAGCGCGATCACGGCGGCGTCGGGCGGTTCGGCGCGCGCCACGCCACCGACTTGCCGCCCCTGGTCGGCCGCGGCGAAGAGGTCGAACTGCTGGTCCGGCGTTGGCGGATGGCCGTCGCCGGCGAGGGGCGGGTGGCGCTACTATTCGGTGAGCCTGGCATCGGTAAATCGCGTGTCGCGCTGGCGCTGCGCGGGGTGATCGGCGACGAGCCCCACGCCTGCGTACGCATCGACGGCTCGGCGCACCACGCCAACAGCGCCCTGTTCCCGTTCATCGCCCATCTGGAACGGGCGGCGCAGCTCCAGCGCGGCGACGCCGCCGAGATCCGGCTGGCCAAGTTGCGCAAGGCGCTGCGCGTGGACGAGGGCGACTTCGATTTCGACGCCGTCGCTGCCTTGCTCGGCTTGACGTCGACCGCGACCACGCAGGGCTCGGCGCAGGAGCGCAAGGCCCGCACCTTCGAGGCGCTCGCCGCCATGCTGGCGCGCCTCACCCGACGCGTGCCGGTGCTGCTGCTGGTCGAGGACGCCCACTGGCTGGATCCGACGTCGCGCGAGCTGCTCGCCTCGATGGTCGAGCGGGCGCCCGCGCTGCGCCTCTTGGTCGTGGTGACGGCGCGGCCCGAATTCGTCCCGCCCTGGCCGAGCCACGCCCACGTCTCCACCATCGCGCTCAA
Source organism: uncultured Geminicoccaceae bacterium (assembly GCA_964502115.1). Lineage (GTDB taxonomy): Bacteria > Pseudomonadota > Alphaproteobacteria > Geminicoccales > Geminicoccaceae > JAAAPF01. The sequence goes on along the minus strand of CAZCVH010000178.1, from coordinate 1,784 downwards.
CCGCTTGGATCGTCGCGAGGGCGCCGAGCTGGTGGCTCAGGTTGCGGGTCGCGAGTTGCCCGACGACGTCCTGGCCTCGATCCTGGCCCGCACCGACGGTGTGCCGCTGTTCGTCGAGGAGCTCACCAAGACCGTGTTGGAGAGCGGCATGCTCGGCCAGATCGAGGGCCGCTACGTCCTCGAGCGACCGCTGGAGACGCTCGCCATCCCGGACACGCTGCAGGCGTCGCTGTTCGCCCGCCTCGACCGGCTGTCGGCGGCCCGCGAGGTGGCGCAGATCGGCGCCGCCGTCGGGCGCAGCTTTCCTTACGAGTTGCTCGCCGAGGTGGCGCCGCTCGGGCCCGGCCCGTTGGCGACGGCACTCGCCGAGCTGGAGGCGGCGGAGCTGGTGTTCCGCCGCGGGCACGTGCCGGACGCGGTCTTCACCTTCAAGCACGCCCTGGTGCGCGACGCCGCCTATGCCGGCCTGTTGAAGAGCAAGCGGCGGGTGCTGCACGCCGCGATCGCCGCGGCGCTCGAGCGACGCTTCGCCGACATCGCCGCCACCGAGCCGGAGACCTTGGCGCATCACCTCGGGGAGGCCGGTGATCTCGCGGCCGCCGCGCCGCGTTGGCTGGAAGCCGGCCGCAACGCGGCCGCGCGCTCGGCCAACCTGGAGGCGATCGCGCATCTCGAGCGCGGCCTAGAGGCGGTGCGCGCGCTGGCGCCGGGCCCCGAGCGCGACCGGCTCGAGCTCGACCATCTCTTCGCGCTGGGACCGTGCTTCATCGCCACCCAGGGCCCGGCCTCCGCCGACGCCGTCGCCACCTTCGAGGCGGCGCGAAGCGCGGGCGAGCGGCTCGGCGAGCCGCCCGAGCTGCGCCAGGTGATGTTCTGGATCGCCACCGCCAGCGTCATCCGCGGCGAGCTCGCCAAGGCCGACGACGCCGTCCGCGACCTCCTGCGGGTCGCGGCACCCGAGGGCGGGCCGGCGCTGTTGAACGCCCTGCGCGGCCGGGCGATGATCCTTTTGTTCATGGGCCGGTTGAGCGAGGCGCGGGCGACCGTCGAGCGCTTTCTCACGGCCTTCGACGAGAGCTCGGCCGAGGACCAGCTCGCCGCCCGCGCCGCCGGCCAGGACGCCCGCGCCGCCGGCTCGGCGCTGTTGTCCTGGACGCTCTGGCTCTTGGACGAGCGCGAGGCGGCCTTCGCCGCCAGCCGCGAGGCGCTGGCCCGAGCGGAGGCCGTCGACCATCCGCACAGCCGGGCCTACGTGGCCTATTACGCCGCGGTGCTCGCCGCCCTGGAGGGTGCTCCCGACGACGCCGCCGCGCACGCCGGGCGCTGTTTGCAGCTGTGCGACGAGCACGGGTTCGAGCAGTGGCGCGGGCTCGCCCGCGCGGTCATCGGCATCTGCGATCTGCAGCGGCGGTCGGCGACCAGCGGCGAGAGCCTGGCGGCGGTGACCGACGCGCTCGCCGACTACCAGCGCATGGGCTACCAGCTCGGGATGACGGCGCTCTACGCCGTCCTGGCGCCGGCGCTGTTGGACGCCGGCTTCGCCCAGCGCGCCGGCGAGCTGATCGAGGCCGGCCTGGCCACCGCCGAACGCAACGACGAGCGCGTCTTCGAGGCCGAGCTGCACCGTCTCGGCGCCCGCTGGCGGCGCGTCACGGCGCTGGACGGCGGCGAGGCGGAGGTGCCCGCGCGGCTCCGGCGCGCCGTCGAGGTCGCGCGCGCCCAGGGGGCGCGCGACCTCAGATCGGAAGAGCGTCGTGTAGGGAAAGAGTGTAGATCTCGGTGGT
>CAZCVH010000177.1:0-4770 GCA_964502115.1 uncultured Geminicoccaceae bacterium | reverse complement strand
CGAGGGCACCGTCCGCTCGGTCGTCGAGATCGCCGTGCGCTTCGCCATCCCGACCGAGACCCTGGCCGTCACCGCGGTGGCGATCGGCACCTCGCTGCCGGAGGTCGCGGTCACGCTGATGGCGGCGCGCCGCGGCCGCCTCGAGATGGCCGTGGGCAACATCGTCGGCAGCAACGTCTTCAACCTCCTGGCCGTGGCCGGCGTGGCGGGCCTGGTCGGCCCGCTGGTGGTGCCGGCGAGCCTGGTCGTTCTCGCCTTGCCGACGATGGCCGGCATCACGGTGGTCGCGATGGTCATGCTGGCCAGCCGCGACGTCAGCCGTTGGGAGGGCGCCTTTCTGCTGGTGACCTACGTCTGGTTTCTGCTGGCGGTGACCGGGTTCGCCTCGTGAGCAGCGCCGCGCTCGGCCCGAACCGTCTCGCCGCGCACGCCCGCGCCACGCTCGTGCTGGCCTGGCCGGTGATGCTGGCGCGCGCCGGCATGCTGATCATGGCGATGGTCGACGCCGCGATGATCGGGCGGGTGAGCGGCGCGGGGCTGGCCTATTACGGCGTCGCCATGGCGCCTTTTCTGTTCTTCCTCCTGACCGGCATCGGGCTTCTGATCGGCACGGTGGTGCTGGTGTCGCAGGCCAAGGGCGAGGACGACCTGCCGCGCTGCGGGGTGATCTGGCGGCTGTCGCTGATCGAGGCCACGCTCTACGCCGCCCTGGTCACCGCGCTGTTGTCGACGGGTCCGTCGGTGCTGGCGGCGATGGGCCAGGAGCCGGGGCTCGCCGCCGCGGCCGGCCGGGTGCTCCAGGCCCTCGCGCTGGGCCTGTGGCCGATGCTGCTGTTCACCGCCACCAGCCTCTATCTCGAGGGGCTCGGCCGGCCCAGGCCCGGCATGGTCGTCATGCTCTCCGCCAACCTCGTCAACGCGGCCTTGAACGCTCTGTTGCTCTTCGGCTGGTGGGGGCTGCCGGAATGGGGTGCCGTCGGTGCGGCTCTCGCCACCAGCCTCACCCGCTACCTGATGGCGGCGATCCTCGTCGGCTATGTGCTGGCGCTCGGCGTGCCGTCGCTGCCCGGCACCGGCCTGTTCCACGACGGCCGCCGCCAGGCCGGCAAGCTGGTGCGCCTGGGCCTGCCCGTCGCCGGCGCCAACGCGCTCGAGAGCTCGGCCTTCACGACGATGAGCATGTTCGCCGGCTGGCTCGGCACGCTGCCGGCGGCGGCCTATCTGGTCGGTCTCAACTTCTCCGCTCTGGTCTACATGCTGGCGATCGGCCTGGGCACGGCCACCGCGGTGCGCGTCGGCCAGGCGGTCGGCCGCCGTGACGCCGCCGCCGTGCCGCTCGCCGGCTGGACCGGGGTCGGCCTCGGCCTCGCCGTCATGGCCGCCATCGCGCCCCTGCTGCTGGCCTTTCGCCCCGCGATCGCGGCCTTCTACACCGCCGACGCGGCGGTGATCGCGCTCGCGGTGCCGGCGCTCGGGCTGGTGGCGGTCCTGCTCTTCGCCGACGCGAGCCAGGGCATCCTCATCGGCGCGCTCCGGGGCGCCGGCGACGTCCGCGTCCCGCTCGCCATCCAGCTCGTCGCCTATCTCGGCGTCGCGATCCCGCTGGGCTACGGGCTCGGCTTCACCGCCGGGCTCGGCATCCAGGGGCTGATCTTGGGCCTGTTCGCGGGGCTCGGCGTCGCCGCGCTCCTGCTCGCCTGGCGCTTCGTCGTCCTGGTCCGCGGCCCCATCGCCGCGGTCTGAGCGCGGCCTTCGCGCAAGCGCGACGCCGCGGCGGCGGGCTTGTCGCCGCCGGCGCGAGCTTCCATTTTCGAGGCCATGAGCACGCCCCTCGTCTTCGACACGGCCGCCCTGCACCGCCAGCGCGAGCGCCACGCCGCCGGGTTGATGGAAGATCCGTTCCTTCTGGACGAGATCCACACCCGCCTGGTCGACCGGTTCGACGACATCAAGCGGCGGTTTCCCCGCGTGCTCGACGTCGGCGCCCGCCACGGTGCGCTCGCCCGCACCCTCGAGGCGCGCGATCCCGAGACCGAGGTGGTCAGCGCCGATCCCGCCCCGGCCCTCACCCGCCACGCCCCCGCGCCGCGCGCGGTCAGCGCGCTGGAGCTGTTGCCCTTCGCCGATCACACCTTCGACGCGGTGACGAGCGCCGGCAGCCTCCATCTCGTCAACGACCTGCCGGGGGCGCTGGTGCAGATGCGCCGGGTGCTCGTGCCCGACGGCCTCCTGCTCGTGGCGTTTCCGGGTGGCGACACGCTGGTCGAGCTGCGCCGCGCCTTCACGATGGCGGAGGCCGAGCTCACCGGCGGCGCGAGCCCGCGCGTCGCCCCCTTCGTCGACGTCCGCGATCTGGGCGGGCTGTTGCAGCGCGCCGGCTTCGCCCTGCCGGTCGTGGACGTCGACCGCTTGACCCTGACCTACGCCCACCCGCTGGCTCTGCTCGCCGATCTGCGCCGCGCCGGCGAGGCCAACATCCTGGCCGAGCGCTCGCGCCGGGGGCTGCGCCGCGACGTGCTGATGGCGATGGTCGAGCGCTACCTCGCCGACGACGTCGACGAGCGCGGCCGCATCAACGTCACCGTCGACGTGCTGTACGCCACCGCCTGGGCGCCGCACGCGAGCCAGCCGCAGCCGAAGCGCCGCGGCAGCGGCACGGTCAACCTCGCCCGCGCCATGGGGGTCGACCCGGCGATCCTGGAGGGCGGCCGGCCCGACGGCGAGGCGGACGGCGACGGCGGCGGCGACGGTAGCGGCTGATCAGTCGCCGGCGGCGGCGACGGTGGCGAGCTGGGGGCCCTTGGCGTGGGCGTCGACATTGCCCGAGAGCTGGCCGCCGCGCTCGATCTCGAGCTCGCCGAAACGGATCTCACCCTTGACCGCACCGGTCCCCCGCACCAACAGGCGGCCCCGCACCGTCAGCGTGCCGTCGAAGCTGCCGGCGACGTCGGCGGTCTCGACCTCGCAGGAGCCCCGAAACGTCCCCTCGGCGCCGACGACGAGGTGCTCGCTGGTGGCGACCGTCGCCGCCAGGGCGCCGTCGACGCTGACCGTCTCGCAGCCCTTGACCTCGCCCTCGAGCTCGACGCCGGCGCCGACGACGAGCTTGCGCGCCGATGTCGGCTCCGGCCGCGGCGCGGTGGCGAGCCCGCGGTCGACCGTGACCGGGCCGGTGTCGCCGCCGACGGCGACCCGACCGGTGGGCGTCGGCCCCGCGCCGGGGTGGTGGGACGACGGGGCGACGGGGACGTCGACGACGCGGCGGGGCATTTCGACCCGGCTCGCCGGCGGCGTCTCACCAGCCGCCCGGTCGCTGCGGGCGGCGCTGTCGTGTCTGCGGAACATCGAGCTCCCCATCGCCGTTCCATCGGCTAGCGCGAGAAGCTTAAAGGCTAATCTACTTTTGCGTTTATGCCAACCGGCCGAAGGGCGGGCTCGTCCGCTCAAGCCGGCGCCCCGCGCGCGCTCTCGGCGAGACCGGCGAGGCGGTGCACCATCAAGGCGGTGCCGGCGACGGGCAGCAGCAGGTTCGCGACCGGCACCAGGGCGAGCCCGGCCAGCACCGCCCCGGCGGCGAGGAAGCGGCCGCGATGGGCGCGCCGCAGCCGGGCGATCTCGCGCGGCGCCATCCGCCGTTGCGCCACCGCCTCGACGTATTCGCGCGACAGCAGGTAGCCGTTCAGCGCCACGAAGATGACGATGTTGGCGCCCGGCAGCAGCAGGTAGAGCGGCAACGCCAACAGGTTGAGCGCCAGCGTCACGCCCAGGAGCCTCAAGGTGAGCAGGACGCCGGTCGCCAGGCTCGCCGGCTCGCCCGGCGGCAACTGCGGGTAGTTCAGCGCCTCGACCCGAGCGGCGACCTCGTCGACGAACAGCCCGAGCACGGCGACCGTCACCACCGGCAGGAGGAAGAACGCCGCGACCACGCCGCCGAGGCCGGTCAGCCACGGCAGCACCGGGTCGAGCCAGCCGATGCCGGTGGCGACCATAAGGTCGACGACGACGGCGAGCCCGACGACCGTCGCCACCAGCAGCACCGCCGTCGCGGCGATTCCCTTCACCACGATCCACCACAGGACCGGATCGCGGAACTGGACGATCACGCGCTCGATATCGCGCAACATGGCTGGCATTCCTTTTCGGGCGGGCGGCCTTGTGGGCGCGGGGTCGTTCACTATGCTGCGCGCCCTGGGTCAACCAGGGAGAGGTTCATGAGCGACACGACCAGGGCTCCGGCCCACCTCGACGTCGTCGGTATCGGCAACGCGGTCGTCGACATCATCGCGCCCGCGGCGGTCGCCGTCGCCGAGGAAGCCGACCTCGCCGTCGGTGCCATGACGCTGGTCGATGCCGACCAGTCGGAGCGGATCTACGGCCGCATGGGCCAGAGCCTGGAGATGTCGGGCGGCTCGGTGGCCAACTCGACGGCCGCGATCGCCGCGCTCGGCGGTCGCGCCGGCTATATCGGCCGGGTCAACGACGACCAGTTCGGCAAGGTGTTCGCGCACGACTGCAACGCGGTCGGCGTCGCCTTCGAGAACCGGCCCGCCACCGACGGCCTGCCGACGGCACGCTGCCTCGTCCTCGTCCACCCCGACGCGCAGCGCACCATGGCCACCTATCTCGGCGCCTGCACCGAGCTCGGCCCCGCCGACCTCGACCACGCCATGATCGAGGGTGCGGCCGTCACCTTCCTCGAGGGCTATCTGTGGGACAAGCCGGAGGCCAAGGCGGCGTGCCTCGCCGCCGCCGACGTCGCCCACAAGGCGG
>CAZCVH010000176.1:0-4778 GCA_964502115.1 uncultured Geminicoccaceae bacterium | reverse complement strand
CCGTCGCCTTCGCCGGCGTGGAGTGGCGCAGCGTGCTCGACCGCGCGGCCGCCGGCACCCGCACCGATGCCGACGGCGTGACGGTCGACATGGTCGGCTCCTTCCGCCGCGCCGATGGCGGCCTCTGCCGCGAGTTCCGTGTCGAGCGCGCCGGCGACGGCGCCTTCGTCGCGATCGCCTGTCACGGCGAAGGCGGCTGGCGCCCCGACCTGATCGTGCGGACGGCCGACGGCGACGCCTACGTGCCGGCATCCGCCCAGGCGACGCTCGACGCCCGGGTGACCGCGCTCGGGGGCGGGCCGTTCCTCGATCCCGCCGCCGAACGCGACGCCCTCGACCGGCTCGACTGACCAAACGATGCTCACCGCCGGACCCAGGCGTCCTCGACACCCTTGCCGCGGTGGACCTGCCTGAACGCGACCGGGCCCTCGCCGGCGGCGTACCAGGTCGTCCGCACGCGCTTGCCGTCGTCGCAGTCGACGACGAAGGCGGGCGTCGGCGCCCGGCCGGCGCGGACGACCTCGACCGCGTCCGTGACCCGGCAGACGGTGTCGCGGGTGTAGCGGCGGCCGGTGTGGGAGACGGCCTCGCGCCGGTAGCGGCCCTCGGCCCCCGGCTCCAGCGGCCAGATCGACGCGAGCGGGCGGATGGTGGCGCGCCCGGTGTGCCAGTTGCGACTGTCGCCGCACCCGGCCCAGCTGTCCGACGGCGCGAACCAGTCGCCCCAGCGGGTCCAGACGCAACCGTCGCTCTCGCTGACACGGACGGCGTCGCTCCCGAGGCGCGTGACGGCGAAGGCGCGCCGTTCCCCACTCGGCAGGTCGTGCCCGGCGAAGCTGCGGGCGACCGGTGTGCCCGGATCGCCGATCGGTGCCGGCGCCCGCGCGAGCGGGACGGTCTCCGGCCCCGGCCCGGCCAGCCAGCCACCGACGGTAAGCTCCACCTGCTTCAGCGGGGCGCAGGCGGTGGTGGCCGCGACCAGGGCGACGGCGGCGGCGCACGTTTTCCAGCGGGGTGAGGACGCGATCATCGGGTGATGGGCCTTTTCCGCGAGGTCGACGATCCGCGAACAACGCCCGCGCGTCCGCTCTATTCCTTGCGGTAAACGCCGCCGCGGCCCGGTCGCCGTTTCTGAAAACGACCTGAAATCGCGATGAAAAAGCTCCTTCCGGTAGTGAACGGCGCGCTCGAAGGCGATGAAAACCGCGTACCGACCGGAATGGGTGGGGATCCTCCGCCGTTGTATGGGCATCGCAGCTTGGACGCGCCACACGGAGCGAACGGCATGAAGTATTTCCAGCGCCTCGAGGCGGACGTCGACCCGCATACCTTGCTGGAGGAAATCGCCGCGGTGGACCGCGCCTGGGACGCCGTCACGGGCCGTCAGGACAAGATCGCGGTGCAGCGCGAGGCTCGCGCCATCCCGCTCCGGGGCCTCAAGAAGTCGGCCATCGGCGCCAGGAAGCGCCGTGACGTGCACGAGAGCCGCTGGACCACGGCGTCGAAGAGCTACCCGCTCGCCCGCGCCTTCCTCGAGCGGACGGCGAGCGAACGCGACAGCCTGCTCGGCCGAGCGAAGATCGTCTGCCTGCCGGCAGGCCGGCGGGTCTATCCGCATGTCGATCGCGGCGAATACTTCCGCCTGCGCCACCGCTACCACCTCGTCCTGCGCTCGACGGACGGCTCCCGGCTCGAGGCGGGGGACGAGGAGGTGCGGATGCGCGAGGGCGAGCTCTGGTGGTTCGACAACGACCAGATGCACGAGGCCCTGAACGACGGTGAGCACGACCGCATCCACATGATCTTCGATCCGTTGCCGCGCTCCCGGGTGGCCGAGGCCTCGCCCGATCGCGCCGCCGCAGAGGCTTGAACGACATGCTCGCCGCCGACACCGCATCCGCCGCCACGGCGGCGGGCTTCCGTATCGTCCGGCGAGCCGGATGCGGCCGGCGCGAGCCGGCCGCTTGGCTGGCGCTGCCGACGGAGCCCGTCCCCCGCGCGGTCCCGGTCGTCGCCGTCCACGGCATCCGGCGCGCGTCGCGAGATCAAGCGCGGGCCTTCGCCGAGCGTGCGGCCCGGCTCGGCCGACCGGTCGTGGCGCCGCTCTTCGACGAGGCGTCCTTTCCCAGCTACCAGCGGGCGGTGGGGCGTGACCGGGCGGATCTGGCGCTGTTGGGCCTGCTCGATGCGCTCGGTCGAGAGGGCGTCTGCGATCCCGCCCGGATCGAGCTCTTCGGCTATTCGGGCGGCGGTCAGTTCGCCCACCGCTTCGCTTGGCTCTATCCCCATCGCGTCGACCGGCTGACCGTCGCCGCCTCCGGCTGGTACACGTTCCCCGCCGCCGCGCCCTTTCCCTACGGCCTCGGCACGGCGGCGGAGAAGCGCGCCTTCTCCCGCCATCTCGCCGCCAATCTGCGCGACTTTCTCGGCCTCCCGATCACCGTCGCCGTCGGAAGTGACGACGACGTCGTGGACGCGCACACGCGTCGGGGGCCGGTCATCGACGCCCAGCAGGGACGCACGCGGCTGCAACGCGCACATCGTTGGAGCGCGGCGCTCGAGGATCGTGCCCGCTCGCTCGGCCTGGAGGCGCGGGTGGCGCTGCACGTCCTCGCCGACTGCGGCCACGACTTCCGCCAATGCGTGGCGGTCGGCGGACTGGACCGCCTCGTCCTGCCGCTCGCCGGCGAGGAGGCGGGAATGAGCCCGTCCGCCGTCCGTTCTTCGCCAGGGCCCGCTCCTTCCCTGAGAGGTGAACCGTGATCGACATCATCGACGACCGCTGCCACCGCACCGCCGACGCCAAATGGGCTTTCACCACGCGGCGCGTCCCACGCACGCACGCCATCGGCCTCGACCAGCGCTTCGAGGACACCGTCGCCGGCGACCTCGTGCTGGCCCGCATCGAGGCGATCGGCAAGCACCGCCGCCTACAGCTCCCCGAGGGCCGCTTCGCCGAGCTCTACGAAGGCGACCTGATCGTGGTCGCCTGCGGCGATCGCTACGCCTCCGATCAGTTCGAAGGCGTCGCCGAGCTCGGCGTCGGCGGGGCGGATCTCTTGGCCGGTGGCGGGGTGGCCGGAAGGATGCGGGCGCGCAACGCACGGGTCGCCGCGCCGACCCGCCTCACGCCCATCGGCCGCGTGACAGGCGCCGACGGGGCCGTGCTCAATCTGGCCTCGTACGCGCTGCCGTCGGCCCCCGCGACCCCCCGGCCGGTCGTGGTGGGCGTCGTCGGGGCAGCGATGAACGCCGGCAAGACGACGGCCGTGGCCAGCCTCGCCCACGGTCTCGCCCGGGCGGGGTATGCGGTCGCGGCGCTCAAGGCAACGGGCACCGGCGCCTTTGGTGACGTCCAAGCCTACACCGACGCCGGCGCGCGCTTCGTCGCGGACTTCACCGATGCCGGCATGGTCTCCACCTACCGCCAGCCGCTCGAGCGAATCGAGGCCGGCGTCGAGTGCCTCTTGGACCATGCCACCGCGCACGGGTGCTCGATCGCACTGGTCGAGTTCGCCGACGGGGTTTTCCAGCACGAGACCGCCGCGCTCCTGCGCTCGGCACGCACGCGCGCGCGGCTCGACGGCATCGTCTTCGCCGCCGGCGACGCGCTCGGCGCAGCGGGCGGCGTAGCATGGCTGCGGAACATCGAGCTCGAGCCGGTGGCCGTGACCGGGATGGTCAGCCGCTCGCCGCTCGCCGCGCGCGAGGCCGAAGCGGCCGCGAACGTCCGCGTGGTGAGCCGCGACGAGCTGCTCGACCCGGCGGGCGCCACGGCGCTCCTGGCCACGGTCCGTCACGGTCGCGAGGGCGCCGAGGCGGCGGGGGTGGCGGCGTGAACCGGCTCCCGGCCCTCGGCGCCGACGGGCGGGCCCGGAGCATCGCGGTCGTTGCCCTGCTCGCGGTCGGCCAGGCGGCGGCGGCCGGCATCGCCGCCTTCGCCACGCGCGACGTTTTCGCCGCCTTGGGCGAAGCGGCGGCGGTGCCGCCGACCACGGCACTGCTTCTTCTCGCGGCGAGCGGTCTCGGTCTCGCCGCGCTGCGCATCGCCGAGCGCGTCCGTGCCGAACGGCTCGGCCAGGACTACGCGGCTACCCTCCGCCTCGCGCTCTTTCGCCACGTCGCCAGGTTGCCCGCCAGCGAGGTCGCACGGCGCCGGGCCGGCGCCCTGGCCTTGCGCTTCGTCGGCGATCTGCAGGCGGTGCGGGGCTGGATCTCCAGCGGTGTGGCGCGCTTGATCTCCTCGGCGATCGTGCTGCCGGCCACCGTCCTCGTCCTGTTCGCACTGAACCCGGTGCTCGCGGCGGCGGCGGCGGGCCCGCTCTTACTCGGGCTCCTGGCGATGGCGGTCGCCGGCCCGGCATTGGGGCCCGCGCACCACCGGCTTCGCGAGCGGCGCGCGCGGCTCGCCGCCGATATGAGCGAGCGCCTGCCACACGGCCCCGAGCTGCGCCTCCTCGGCCGTGTGAAGCGGGAGACGCGACGACTGGAGCGGCGCACGGCCGGCCTCGTCGACGCCGCCGTCGCGCGCGCCCTCCGTCTCGCCGCGCTGCAGGCGATCCCCGACGTGGTCTCGGCCACCTCAGCGGCCGCGCTGTTGTTCGCCGCCTGGTCGGCCGGCGCGGCACCCGCCGAAGCCGCCGGTGCGCTCGCGGCTTTGGGGCTCGCGACGCATCCGCTGCGCGCTCTGGCCGGTGTCTGGGACCGGCGCCGTGCCTGGGTCGTCGCGCGCGACAAGTGCGAGGAGGTGCTCGCCGTGCGCCCCGTCGCCCGCAAGC
>CAZCVH010000175.1:2675-4794 GCA_964502115.1 uncultured Geminicoccaceae bacterium | reverse complement strand
CGCCATGGCGCGGCGCGCGGCGCCGTTCCCCCGCTTTCCGGCCGAGCTCGACCGCGCCCGCGTCCGCCTCGTCGTCCCGATCGGCTTCGCGCTCCGCTGACCGCAAGGCCGGCGCTCACGCGACAGGTGGCGACGGCCTTCGGAACGGGTGAGCGCGCACGGATCTTCGGTCTGTCGCGCTCTCGGCGCGAACAGGTCGGGATCGCGGACGATCCCGACGCCGCACGCCCGTGCGATCAGGCGGCGAGCCGGGCGTGCTCGTCCGTCACGGGCGTCCATTCGAGGTTGCCGGTGTAGCGGTGGGAGATGGCGCCCGTGTCGTCCATGGCCAGGAGATGCAGCCAGCGGTTGTCGAAGAGGTCGCGCACGGCGCCGTGCTTCTCGAGCACCGCGGTCATCGCCTCGATCGGCGCCTCGATGACGACCGAAAGCCGGAGCGGCTCGTGGATGTAGCGCGCGCCGTCGTGGACCGACTGCCAGGGCAGGCCCGCGCGCGGCAGACCGCCATTGCCCTCGAGCACCCCGATGCCGCCCACGACGTTGTGCAGCAGCTTGTTGCCCGAGCCGAAGGCGTGGGGAGCCACCGTCGAGCCGTAATATTGCAGGCTGATCCAGCTCGCGACCACGACCGGGGCGGTCATGATCAGCTCGAGCACGCCGAAGCCGCGCTCGCCGTCCTGGTGCCAGTCGTAGTCGTGGAGGAAAGCGCGGCCCTCCAGCTTGCGGCCCGCGGTCCGCCGCCGCGGTGCGGCGATGAACGCCTCGCAGCCGGCGAGGCCCCACTCCGGGCGCACCTCGGCCCAGTCGCGCGCCCGCGCGGCGACGTCGCCCGGGCCGGAGGCCCGGGGCAGGCGCAGCGCCCGCTCGCCGCGGCACACCTTGCCGGCGGCGGCGAGCCATCGGCGCACCTTCTCGAGGTCGCCCGCGTGCTCCGGTGCGGCGGTGTCCTGGTCGTAGAGCGTCACCTCGTCGGTCGTCGTGTCGTGCAGCGCGCCGAGGAACAGCGTGTCGGCGGGCACCTCGATACCGCGCTCGACGAGCCCTTCGCGGACCGCCGCGTCGTTCAAGAGCAGCGCCAACAGGCGCGCGTTGACCTCGCCCGAATAGCCGCCGCAGGCGCCGCACTGCAGACCGCTGGCGTGCGGGTTGTTGACGACGCTGGCGCCGTGGCCGGCCAACAGGACGATGCGGGCGAAGCCGCTGGTCAGCGACATCGCGCGCAGCACGGTCTCCGCGGCCGCGATCCGCGACGCGAGGTCGAGCTCCGGCTCGAAGCGCGGCGTCGGGTCGTTCGGCGTGGGCTTCGGGTTGAGGTGGAGGGCGTCGCGCAGGAGGCGCCGGATGTAGACCGGGCCCATCGCCTCGACGAACGCGAAGGACGAGACCGCCGCCAGCTTGAAACGGCCCCACGCCCGCTTGGCGCGCAAGGCGTAGCGGGTGGCGAGGTCCTTGTCCGCGTCGCCCGCGTGCCCCGAGCACGAGGTGATCGTCGGGTTCAAGAGCACCGGCAGGCGCAGCTCGTCGACATCGGAGGCGAAGCCCCGATGTTTGGCGAAGACGGCGAAGAAGCCCGCGAACCCGCTCGTGCGGATCGCCGGATCGACCGCCTCCAGGGCGCGGCGGAATACTTCCGAGCGGACGTCGATGCAGAAGATCCCCTGCAGCGTGGGCCGCTCGTCGCGGGCGACGGGGGTGGAAGCGGCGAGCGTCTTCGCCACCCCGCGCTGCGCCGCACGCTCGGCGGCCTCCTGCAGGATCTCGTCGACGACGTCGTGTTCCGACGGCGTCACCGGGACCGCATGGGCCGCGCGCACCGCCTCCCAGCGGTCGCGGATCGCGCTCTCGTAGCGCGCGTAGAGCGCCTCCTCCCAGAGCAGTCGGATCGCCAACAGATCGGTGATCGCGCGGTCGGTGCCGCCGGCGAGCTCGGCCCGCCACAGCTCGTAGCGCGCGTACTGCGCCAAGCCGCCGAGCGAGAAGAGGAGCTGGTGGAAGTAGGTGGCGCGCGCGGCGGGCTCCAGCCCCAGGCGCCGCGTCGCGCGGGCGAGCGTGTCGAGCGGCGCGTCGCCGGCGTCGAAGACGAAGCGGGCGAAGCCGTCGAGCCCCATGATCTCGGGCG
>CAZCVH010000175.1:0-2575 GCA_964502115.1 uncultured Geminicoccaceae bacterium | reverse complement strand
TCGCCGGCGTCGAAGACGAAGCGGGCGAAGCCGTCGAGCCCCATGATCTCGGGCGTGAGATCGTGGGTCGCGTGGCTGCGGAAGGCTTCCCAGGCGCTGTGGCCACGCGGCGCCGTCCACAGCGCCTGGCCCTGGTCGAAATGGCTCGACGCCCAGGCCCCGATCCGATCGGCGATGAGTGCCGGCCAGTCGATGCCGCTCGCCGCGGCGGCGAGGTCGGCGATGGTGGGCAACGCCTCCCGCGCCGGCCGCGGCGCGGCGGCGGCGTCGCGCAGTGCTCGGAGATCGCGCGGCTTGGCGTCGTGCGGGCACGCGGCGAGCGCCGCCGTGAGGTCGTCCTCGGTGATCTCGCCCGCTTCGATGCGCTCTTGATACCAGCCCCGCTCCATCGTCACGGGCACGGCGCCGACGCGCGTGAGACGTGCGCTCGTGGCCGCCAGGGTCTCGCCCGTCTGTCCCAGAAAGGGGTTGACCGCGGCGACGGAGGCGAGCGGCCAGGCCGGCGGGATCTGCCGCGCCGCCGCGTCGGCGGCGGCGGCGAGCGCCGAGAGGTCCTCCTGCGGGGTCGCCATTTCCATGTCCATGAGATCGAGCTCCTTTTTTCTCTCGGCGTCAGGCGTGGCGGCGGACGGCCCAGTTGCCGACCAGCCGATCGAACAGGGCGTTGGCGTAGAGGCCGTTCGACAGATGCACGCGCAGGCCGGCGGCGGCGGGATGATGGGCCCAGAGCGGGAACAGGGCCTGGGCGAGGGCGACGAGGCCGAAGGCGAGCACGGCACCCACCATGAGCACCCACTCCAGCGGCCCGGGCGCCGGGGTCGGCGGCAGGACGCCCGCGGTCAGCGCACCGGCGCCGGCGTGCAGCGCGAAGTAGCTGACGGTGGCGACGAGCGCGTAGATCGTGGTCCGGCGGGTGAGCTCGCGGGGCGCGGCGTCGGCGAGCCCCTGGGCCAGGAGGTAGGCGACGCCGAAGATGAGGATCGCGCCGAGCGTGATCGCCTGCGGCGACTTGCCGACGAGCCCGAAGGCGAGGGCGATCGGCAGGAAGATCAAAAGCGCGAGGCCGAAGGCACGGGCGACCGCCGCGCCGTCGGGCACGGCGATGGGGCCGGGCCGACGGATGGCCGCGACGTTGTCGACGGCGGTGCCCGAGGCGAGGAAGGCGTGGGCCTTGTAGAGCGAATGCGCGACGATGTGGAGCAGCGCCAAGGGAAAGAGCGCGAGCCCGCACTGCAGGATCATGAAGCCCATCTGGGCGATGGTCGACCAGGCCAGCGAGGTCTTGACCGCCGGCTGGGCGAGCATGGTGAGGCCGCCCACGAGCGCGGTGACCGCCCCCACGGCGACCAGGGCCGCGAGCACGCCGGGGCTCGAGAGCATGACCTCGGCGAAGCGGATCAACAGGAAGCCACCGGCGTTGATGACGCCCGCGTGCAAAAGGGCGGAGACCGGCGTCGGCGCCTCCATCACCTCGGTGAGCCAGCCGTGCGTCGGGAACTGCGCCGACTTCACGATCGCGGCGAGCGCGAGGAGGGCCGCCGCGGTGGTGGTGAGCGCCGTGGCGCCGCCGGCACCGGCCGCCGCCAAAACGGCGGCGATGTCGAGGGTGCCGAACTGCAGGTAAAGGGCGACGGCGCCGAGGAGCAGCGCCACGTCACCCAGGCGCGCCATGACGACCTTCTTACGCGCAGCGCGGACCGCCTGCACCCGCTGGGGGTAGAACAGGAGCAGGCGATGCAGCCCGAGGCCCGTCGCGATCCAAGCGGCGAGCAGGAGCACGAGGCCGCCGGCCTGGACGAGGAGCAGCACCGCGGCGAGTGTCGCGGCCATCCAGCCGATGAACGCGCCCTGGCGCGCCTCGCCGTCGAGGTAGGTGGCGGCGTAGCGCAGAACGACCCAGCCGACGAAGGCGACCAGCGTCGCCATGGTGGCGCTCACGGTGTCGAGGCGCAGCGAGATCCCGGCGCCGACCGGTCCCACGAGCGCCGTGGTGGCGGCACCGTCGAGCACGAGCAGCACGGCCGAGCCGATCGCGGCGGCGAGTGCGACGAGGGCCGCCAGCTCGGCGAAGCGGGGCACGAACGCCGGGCGCCGTCCCGGCTGCGACGCGGCCACGGCGGCGGCGAGCAACAGCACGGCGGGGGCCGCGAGCGGCAGGAGCGAGAGTAGCGGCGGCATGGCATCCTCTTCATCGGCGATTATGCGACGAAGGTAGCGGCCGCAGACGGGTCGATAAAATTCAATCTTTTGAATAAATTGTTCTACATTATATAACGATTGCGAAAGCCCGCCTCAACGCCGAACACCTCTACCCGTTCGAAGAGGCTGCCGCTGAACACGGGTCGGCCGGTCGGGTCGAGGTGGCGGGCCGGGTCGTGCCGCGGGGGACGGCGGCAGGGGCGGCCGGGCCGTGCGGGCGGGCATGCGCCGGGGCGCCTTCGGCTGGCGCGGTTCGCCAAAGGTGGTCGAGCCGTTGAAGGCGGCGTCCGCTACGGCCAGCTGCGGCTGTTGATGCTGGACGAGCCCGCCGGCGACGGTTGACGCCGCGTCACTCCCTGCCGGCCCAGGGCGGCGG
>CAZCVH010000174.1:0-4808 GCA_964502115.1 uncultured Geminicoccaceae bacterium | reverse complement strand
TGAGCGGCGAGCTCGCCCGCTTCAAGACGATCCTCGCCGCCGCCGCCGACGGCCGGACGCTGTCGCGCGACGACGCCCGTGCCGCGTTCGACTTGATGATGCAGGGCGACGTCACGCCGTCGCAGATGGGCGGCTTGTTGATGGCGCTCAGGGTGCGTGGCGAGACCGTCGACGAGATCACCGCCGGTGCGGAGGCGATGCGGTCGCGGATGGTGCGGGTCGCCGCCCCCGACGGCGCCATCGACACCTGCGGCACCGGCGGCGACGGCGCCGGCACCGTCAACCTCTCGACCACCGCGGCGATCGTCGTCGCCGCCTGCGGCGTGCCCGTCGCCAAACACGGCAACCGCGGCTTGAGCTCGCGTTCGGGCAGCGCCGAGGTCCTGCAAGCCCTGGGCGTCGAGACCGAACTCGAGCCCGCGGCCATCGGGCGCTGCATCCGCGACGCCGGCATCGGCTTCATGATGGCGCCCAAGCACCACGGCGCGATGCGCCACGTCGCCGGGACGAGGGTCGAGCTCGGCACCCGCACGATCTTCAACCTGCTCGGTCCCCTTTCCAACCCGGCCGGGGTCAAGCGCCAGCTGCTGGGCGTCTTCGACGCCCGCTGGATCGAGCCGCTCGCCCGCGTGCTGGGCGAGCTCGGCAGCGACAAGGCCTGGGTCGTCCACGGCAGCGGCGGGCTCGACGAGCTGGCCACCGAGGGCCCGACGGAGGTGGCCGAGCTCGCCCGGGGCCGGGTCCGCCGCTTCACCGTGACGCCGGCCGATGCCGGGCTCGAGGCGCACCCCCTCGCCGCGCTCGAGGGCGGCGAGCCGGCGGAGAACGCCGCGGCGCTCAGGGCGGTACTGGCGGGTCACAAGGGCGCCTACCGCGATGCCGTGCTGCTCTCCGCCGCGGCGGCGCTGGTGGTGGCGGACGCCGCCCCCGACCTCGCCGCCGGCGCCACCCTTGCCGCCCGGCGCCTCGACGACGGCGGCGCCGCCGCCGTCCTGGAGCGCCTCGTCGCCGTGAGCCGAGCCGATGGCTGATACCCTCGACACGATCCTCGCCACCAAGCGCGAACACGTCGCCGCCGCCAAGGCCCGCTGGCCGCGCGCCAGCCTCGAATCCGAGCTCGGCGACGACGAGACCCGCGATTTCGAGGGCGCCCTCACCGAGGACATCGAGGACGACGGCCTGGCGCTCATCGCCGAGATCAAGAAGGCGTCGCCCAGCAAGGGCCTCATCCGCGCCGACTTCGATCCGGCGAGCCTGGCGCGCGCCTACGAGGCGGGCGGGGCGAGCTGTCTGTCGGTTCTGACCGACCGCCCCTACTTTCAAGGCGACGACGCGCATCTGAAGGAGGCCCGCGCCGCCTGCGCGCTGCCGGTGCTCAGGAAGGACTTCATCCTCGACACTTGGCAGGTGATGGAGAGCCGGGTGATCGGCGCCGACGCCATCCTGGTCATCCTCGCCGCCATCGACGACGACGGCCTCGCCCTCGACCTCGTGATGGAGGCCCGCGACCTCGACATGGCGGCGCTGGTCGAGGTCCACGACGAGACCGAGATGGACCGCGCGCTGGCGCTGCCCTCGCCTCTGATCGGCATCAACAACCGCAACCTCAAGACGCTCGAAATCGACCTCAACACCACCGAGCGGCTCGCCTCCAAGGCCACCCCCGACCGCCTCCTGGTCTGCGAGAGCGGGCTCCACACCCACGCCGATCTGCAGCGCATGCTGGCGGCCGGGCCCGAGGCCTTCCTCGTCGGCGAGAGCCTGATGCGCGAGGCCGACGTCACCGCCGCGACCCGGCGGCTGTTGGGCCGCGAGGCCGGATCGTGAGCGAGCTCACCCACCTCGACGAAGCCGGCAACGCCCGCATGGTCGACGTCGGCGACAAGGATGTGAGCGACCGGACCGCCACCGCGGTGGCGGCGATCCGGATGAGCCCGCGGACGCTCGCGGAAATCGAGGGCCGTGGCTTCGAGAAGGGCGACGTCCTCGCCATCGCCCAGCTCGCCGGCATCATGGGGGCCAAGCGCACCGGCGAGCTGATCCCGCTGTGCCACCCCCTCGGCCTCGACAAGGTCGACGTCCAGCTCACCCCCGAGCCGGAGGCGTCGCGCGTGCGCATCGAGGCCACCTGCCGCATCCGGGCGCGGACGGGGGTCGAGATGGAGGCGCTGACGGCGGCCAGCGTCGCCGCGCTCACGATCTACGACATGTGCAAGGCGATCGACCGCGGCATGGTCATCGAGGAGGTCCGGCTCCTCCACAAGGCGGGCGGACGCTCCGGCACCTGGAGCGCCGAGGCCGCCCGGTGATCCCGGTCGAGGAGGCCGAAGCCCGTATCCGCTCCGCCCTGGCGCCGTTGCCGCTCGAATGGGTGCACGTCGACGCCGCCCACGGTCGCGTCCTCGGCGACGAGCTCGTGGCGCGCCGCGATCAACCGGCGGCCGACGTCTCGGCGATGGACGGCTACGCGGTGCGCGCGGCGGAGGCGGTCGAGGGTGCGGTGCTCGCCGTCGAAGGCGAGGCCGCGGCCGGCGCGGCGGTCGGCGACCGGCTCGCCCCCGGCACCGCCCGGCGGATCTTCACCGGTGGGCTCGTGCCGGCGGGCGCGGACACCATCCTCGTCCAGGAGAACGCCGAGCGTGACGGCGCGCGCGTGATCGTGCGCGAGGGCGCCGCGCCCGACCGCCACATCCGCCGCCGCGGCCAGGACTTCACCGCCGGCACGGCGCTGCTGGAGGCCGGCCGCCGCCTCACCGCCCGCGACCTGGGGCTCGCCGTCGCCCTCGGCCACGGCCACGTCGCGGTCCACCGCCGTCCGCGGGTCGGCGTCGCCGGCACCGGCGACGAGCTGGTCCGGCCCGGTGTGCCGGCGGGCCCGGCGCAGGTGCCGAACTCGAACGTCGCGGCACTGGTGGCGGCGGTCGCGAGCTTCGGCGGCACCGCGCTCGACCTCGGCATCGTCGAGGACCGGGCCGAGGCGCTCGCCGACCTCGCCGTGCGCGCCCGCGGCCTCGACCTGCTGGTCACCACCGGCGGCGCCTCGGTGGGCGATCACGATCTGGTCCGAAGCGCCCTCGGCGACGCCGGTCTCGAGCTCGGCTTCTGGAAGATCGCGATGCGGCCTGGCAAGCCGCTGCTCTTCGGCCGGCTCGGCGAGGTGGCGGTGCTGGGCCTGCCCGGCAACCCGGTCTCCGCGCTGGTGTGCACGTTGCTCTTCGTGCGCAGCGCGGTCGAGCGGCTCGGCGGGGCGACGGCGAGCACTCTGCCGTTGAGCGACGCCGTGCTCGCCGCCCCGCTCGCCGCCGGCGGCGAGCGTCGCGACTACCTGCGCTGCCGGCTGGAGGCCGTCGACGCGGGCGGGCGGTTGCGGGCGCATCCCGCCGCGCGCCAGGACAGCGCCATGTTGGCGACGCTGGCGCACGCCGACGGGCTCCTGGTGCGGCCGGCGCAGGCCGCGGCCCAACCCGCCGGTTCTCTCGTGAAAGTGGTGCGTTTCGCCGATCTGGCCGGTTTCTGACGCCGAACCCACCACCGCAGGATGGTGGTCAAGCGGTCGGTAACAGGTTAAAGAGGACGGATGAGACTTGACGTACGCTAAGAACGAAGGCAGAACGAACGGGGTCCGAACAGGGGAGTAACCCGTGTTGACGCCGCGACAGCATGAGCTATTACGATTTATCCACGGTTATGTCAGGCGGAACGGCGTATCGCCCTCGTTCGAGGAGATGCGCGACTCGCTCAACCTGAGATCCAAATCCGGTATCCACCGGCTGATCTCCGCGCTCGAAGAGCGCGGCTACATCCGACGCTTGGCGCACCGCGCCCGGGCCATCGAGCTGTTGCGGGCGCCGCCGACCGTCTGCGAGCTCGCCGCGAGCGAGGCGACCTCGGGCGAGGGAAGCGACGGGCGAGCGAGCGCGGGCGGCGCCGCCGCCGACGACGACGACGCCGACAACGTCATCCGCGGCCGTTTCGGTCGCTCGAGCGTCGCCGAACGGGCGCCGGACCGCGTCCTGCCGCTCTACGGTCGGATCGCGGCGGGCACGCCGATCGAGGCCATCTCGGACCCGGAGGCGAGCATCGACGTGCCCGAGTACGTGCTCGGCGACGGCGAGCACTTCGCGCTCGAGGTCGTCGGCGATTCGATGATCGAGGCCGGCATCCACGACGGCGACCTCGTGCTCGTGCGCCGCTGCGACGCCGCCGAGAACAACAGCATCGTCGTCGCCCTCGTCGACGGCAGTGAGGCGACACTGAAACGCCTGCACAAGCGCGGCGACCAGGTGGCGTTGGAGGCGGCGAACTCGGCCTATGAGACGCGGGTCTACCGCGCCGAGCAGGTGCGGGTGCAGGGGCAGCTCGCCGGTCTGATCCGACGCTACCGTTAGGCGTTCCGTCGACGTGGACCCGAGCCACCCGCACACCCCGCCCGGCCGCCCACCAGCATGAGGCCCCGGGTGGTCGGGCGGGGTGTGCGGGTGGGTCCGCCCGGGTGGGATGCGCTTCAGGCGTTCCGCAGCGCCGCCGACGAGGCTCGACGGGCCGGTCACGGCGGCGCGGTCGCGAGCAGCAGGTCGGGGGCATCGGTGATCAGCGTCGGCACGCCCGCGCGCCACAACCGGTCGGCCTCCGCCGCCGCGTTGACGGTGTAGGCCACCGCCCACAGCCCCGCCGCGGCGATCCGTCCGGCCGTCGCCGCGTCGAAGGCGCGCCGGTCGGCGTGCAGGCTCACCGCCGCGACGGCGTGGGCGGCCGCGATCTCAGATCGGAAGAGCGTCGTGTAGGGAAAGAGTGTAGATCTCGGTGGT
>CAZCVH010000173.1:0-4857 GCA_964502115.1 uncultured Geminicoccaceae bacterium | reverse complement strand
CGGGCGTGCAGAAGATGTGGGCGTCGTCCTGGGTGAAGTTGCGGGTGCGCATGATGCCGTGCAGCGCCCCCGACGGCTCGTTCCTGAAGCACGAGCCGAACTCCGCCATCCTCAGCGGCAGGTCGCGGTAGGAGTAGAGGTGGCGGTTGAAGATCTGGACGTGGCCGGGGCAGTTCATCGGCTTGATGGCGAGGGTGCGCTCCTCGCTCTCCAGCGTGAACATGTGGTCGCGGAACTTCTCCCAGTGCCCCGACTTCTCCCACAGGATGCGGTCGATGAGCTGGGGGGTCTTGACCTCCTGATAGCCGGCGGCGTCGAGGCGGCGGCGGATGTAACTCTCGATCTCGCGAAAGACGGTCCAGCCCTTGGGGTGCCAGAAGATCGAGCCGGTCGCCTCCTCCTGGATGTGGAAGAGGTCGAGCTCGCGCCCGAGCCGGCGGTGATCGCGCTTCTCGGCCTCCTCGAGGCGGGTCAGATGCGCCTTCAGCTCCTTCTCGGTGGCGTAGGCCGTGCCGTAGATGCGCTGGAGCTGCGCGTTCTTGCTGTCGCCGCGCCAGTAGGCGCCCGCCACCTTGAGCAGCTTGAACGGCCCGACGCGCCCGGTCGACGGCCCGTGCGGCCCGCGGCAGAGGTCGACCCAGTCGCCCTGGTGGTAGAGGCTGACCGGCTGGTCCTCGGGGATGGCCTCCAACAGCTCGAGCTTGTAGCGCTCGCCCATCCGCTCGAAGAGCCGCCGCGCCTCCTCCCGGCTCACCTCCGTGCGCTCGAACGGCTTGTTCGCGGCCACGATCTCGCTCATCCGCTGCTCGATCTTCGCGAGATCGTCGGTGGAGAACGGCTCGCCCCTGGCGAAGTCGTAATAAAAGCCGTCGTCGATCGGCGGGCCGATGGTGACCTGCGTGCCCGGGAACAGGTCCTGCACCGCCTCGGCCATGACGTGGGCGGCGTCGTGGCGGATGACCGCGAGCGCCTCCGGGTCGCGGCCGCGCACGAAGCGGATGGCGACGTCGCGCTCGAGCGGCTGGTCGAGGTCGACCAGCGCGCCGTCGACCTCGGCGACGTAGGCGTCCTTGGCGAGGCTCTTGGAGATGGCCTGGGCGATGTCCCCGGGCGTCACCGGCGTCTCGAACGTCCGCACGGCTCCGTCCGGCAAGGTGACGGCGATGCTGCGGCTCGAGACGGCGAGCGACATCGATCAGGCCCCTGAATGGCGGGTGGAATCACGCCTTACGCTTGTGGGAAGGGGTACCCCCGCTGTCAAGCGACGTGGCCTCAAGGCGCCCTTGCGCAGCCCTCCGCGCACCGCTTTAACGCCCGCGTCGTGAAGGAGGACGCGGTGTCGTCGACCGCCCACGCCCCGCCGCGCCTCGAGCTCAGGGGCCTCACCAAGCGCTTTCCGGGCACGCTCGCCAACGACGCGATCGACCTCGTCGTCCGGCCCGGCGAGATCCACGCGCTTTTGGGCGAGAACGGCGCCGGCAAGTCGACGCTGGTGAAGATCGTCTACGGCCTCTTGGCGGCCGACGCCGGCGAGATCCGCTTCGAGGGCGAGCGGGTGCACGTGCCGGACCCGAAGGCCGCCCGCGCGCTCGGCATCGCCATGGTCTTTCAGCACTTCTCGCTGTTCGAGGCGCTCACCGTCGCCGAGAACGTGGCCTTGGGCCTGCCGCATGCGGGCTCGCTCGAGGCGCTGTCGCGGCGGATCGCGGCGGTCGCCGACGCCTACGGATTGCCGCTCGATCCGGCGCGGCGCGTCGCCGACCTGTCGGTGGGCGAGCGCCAGCGCATCGAGATCGTGCGCGCGCTGTTGCAGTCGCCGCGGCTGTTGGTGATGGACGAGCCGACCTCGGTGCTGACGCCGCAGGAGGTCGAGCGCCTGTTCGCGACGCTGCGCCAGCTGCGCGCCGAGGGTGTGTCGATCCTCTATATCAGCCACAAGCTCGACGAGATCCGGGCCTTGTGCGAGCGCGCGACGATCCTCAGACGCGGCCGCGTCGTCGCCGAGCGCGAGCCCGGGCGGGAGACCGCGGCGACGCTGGGTGCGATCATGGTGGGCGAGGACATCCGCGCCCCGTCGCACCGCCGGCGCCCCGCGCCCGAGGCCGTGCGCCTGGCGGCCACGGAGTTCTCGCGCCCGGCGGCGACGCCCACCGACACCGCGCTCGACCGCGTCGGCTTCGAGGTCCGTGGCGGCGAGATCCTCGGCATCGCCGGCGTCGCCGGCAACGGCCAGAGCGAGCTGTTGGCGGCACTCGGCGGCGAGGTGGCGGTGAGCCCGGCGGGCGCGCTCACCCTCGACGGCCAGCCCATCGGCCATCTCGACGTCCGCCGCCGGCGCCGGCGCGGGCTCGCCTACGTCCCGGAGGAGCGCATGGGCCACGGCTCGGTGGCCGATTTCAGCCTCACCGACAACGCCCTGCTCTCGGGCCTGCGCGCCACCGCGATGAGCGCCTTGGGCTTTCTCGACCGCCGCGCCGCCGAGCGCTACGCCCGGAGCGTCGTCGCCCGCTTCCAGGTCGCGACCACCGGCCCCGCCGCCGCCGCGCGCTCGCTCTCCGGCGGCAACCTGCAGAAATTCCTGATGGGCCGCGAGCTGATGCAGGACCCCAAGGTGCTGGTCTGCGGCCAGCCGACCTGGGGCGTCGACGCGGGTGCGGCCGCCGCGATCCACCAGGCGCTGTTCGACCTCGCCGACGGCGGCGCGGCGATCGTCGTCGTCTCCCAGGACCTCGACGAGCTCTTCTTGGTGGCCGACCGCATCGCGGTCTTGAACGTCGGCCGGCTCGCCCCGGCGCACCCGACGGCCGAGCTCGACGCCCGCACCGTCGGCCTCATGATGGGCGGGGTCCACGGCGAGGAGACCGGCGATGTGGCGGCTTGAGCCGCGCGGCGAGCCGTCGGCGGCGATGCGCCTCGCCACGCCCGTGCTCGCCGTCGCCCTCTCCGTGCTCGCCGGGGCGGCGCTCTTCGCGCTGTTGGGCCGCGCGCCCCTGCCGGCACTCCACGCCTTCTTCGTCGGCCCGGTGACCAGCCTCTACGGCGTGGGCGAGCTGGCGGTGAAGGCGACGCCCTTGATCCTGATCGCGCTCGGCCTCGCCATGGGCTTTCGCGCCGGGGTCTGGAACATCGGCGCCGAGGGCCAGCTCACGCTCGGTGCGATCGCCGGCGGCGGGCTCGCCGCGATGATCTTCCACGCCGGCGCCGGCGTCTGGCTGTTGCCGCTGATGCTGGTGGCGGGGGCCGCCGCCGGCCTCGCCTGGGCGGCGATCCCGGCCTTTCTGCGCACCCGCTTCGGGGTCAACGAGATCCTGGTGAGCCTGATGCTGGCCTATGTCGCCACGCTCCTGCTCTCGGCGCTGGTGCACGGCCCCTGGCGCGACCCGATGGGCTTCAACTTCCCGCAGTCGCGCTACTTCCCGACCGCGGGCACGGTGCCGGTGATCCTCGAGGCCACCCGGCTGCATCTGGGCTTTCCGCTGGCGCTCCTGGCCGCCGCCGTCGCCTGGGTCTTGATGGCGCGCACGGTCGTGGGCTTTCAGCTCGACGTCACCGGCCTCGCCCCGCGCGCCGCCACCTTCGCGGGCTTCCACCCCGAGCGCACGGTCTGGCTCGCCTTTTTGGTGAGCGGGGCGCTCGCCGGGCTCGCCGGCGTCGTCGAGGTGGCGGGGCCCGTGGGCGGCCAGCTCGTGCCGGTCATCTCGCCCGGCTACGGCTTCACCGCCATCATCGTCGCCTTTCTCGGCCGGCTGCACCCCTTGGGCATCGTCGTCGCCGCCCACGTCGTGGCGCTGTCCTATCTCGGCGGCGAGAACGTGCAGATCACCCAGGGCCTGCCCCAGGCCGTCACCGGCGTCTTTCAGGGCTTCTTGCTCTTCTTCCTCTTGGCCGCCGACGTCCTGGTGCACTACCGCGTCCGCCTCGGCCGCAAGCGCCCGGCATGATGACGACCAGCATCATCGTCACGGTCATGGCGGCGGCGACGCCCTTGATCTTCGCGGCGCTGGGCGAGCTGATCGCGGAGAAGTCCGGTGTCCTCAACCTCGGCGTCGAGGGCATGATGCTGATGGGGGCGGTGACGTCCTTCGCCGTCGCCGCGACCACCGGCTCGATGACGCTCGGCATCGCCGCCGGTGCGCTCGCCGGCGCCGCGATGGGCCTCGCCTTCGGCCTCCTCACCCTGACGCTGATGGCCAACCAGGTCGCCTGCGGCCTCGCGCTGACGATCTTCGGGATCGGGCTCTCGGCACTCGTCGGCAGCCCCTTCGTCGGCGAGCCGATCCAGCGCCTGCCGCAGCTCGACGTCGCCGGCGTGAGCGACCTGCCGCTCGTCGGCCCGATCCTCTTCGGCCAGGACGCGCTGGTCTATCTGGGGCTCGCGATGGTGCCGGCGACGGCGTGGTTCCTGGCGCGCACGCGCTCGGGCCTGATCCTGCGCGCCGTCGGCGAGAACCACGAGGCGGCGCATGCCATCGGCCACCCCGTCGTCTCCGTGCGCTACCTCGCGGTCGCCTGGGGCGGCGCCATGGCCGGCATCGGCGGGGCCTATCTCTCGACCGCCTACACGCCCATGTGGGTCGAGGAGATGACCGCCGGCCGCGGCTGGATCGCGCTGGCGCTGGTCGTCTTCGCCACCTGGCGCCCCTGGCGCCTCCTCGCCGGCGCCTATCTCTTCGGCGGTGTGTCCATCCTGCAGCTCTACGCCCAGGGCGGCGCCCTCTTCGACGTCCCCTCCCAGGTCCTCTCGATGCTGCCGTATCTCGCCACCATCCTCGTCCTCACCCTCCTCTCCAGCCGCACCGGCCGCCACCGGCTGGCGGCGCCGGGGTGTTTGGGGAAACCGTTCCAGCCGGCGTGAGG
>CAZCVH010000172.1:0-4859 GCA_964502115.1 uncultured Geminicoccaceae bacterium | reverse complement strand
CGTTCTCCCGTAGCGCGCGGCGCTCACCCGCCCGCCGTCGTTTCACGTGAAACACCGACCTGTGCGCGGTCGGTCCCGCGCTCGCGCGCGAGCCGCGCGATCTCCTCGCCGAAGGAATCGAGCCCGGCGGTGAGCCGGCGGTAGTCGTCGCGGCCGAGCCAGAGATACTGGACATAGGTCAGCGCGACGACGTCGGCGCTGCGGCGCTGGCCGGTGATCAGCGCGGTCTCGCCGAAGACGTCGCCGGTGCCGAGGGTGCGGCGGCCCTGGGGCCATTGCACCGCCACCGCGCCGTCGACGAGGAAGTACATGCCGTCGCCGACGTCGCCCTTGCGGATGAGCCGGTCGCCGGGGACGGCGAGGCCGGGCCGCAAGGCGCGGCGCAGGCGCCTTCGGCTGCGGCGGTCGAGCTGCTCGAACAGCGGCACGCGCTCCAACAGCGCCGTCGGCTCGAGCCTGAGGTCGAGCGCCGGCAGCCGGTCGCTCTCGCGCCGGCGCTCGGCGACCTGACGGGCGAGCGCCTGGCCGGCGGCGCCGCTCAACAGCCCGTCCTCCTGCAGCTCGCGGTAGACCTCGGCCTCCAGCCGCAATCCGGCGCGCCGCAGAAAGCGGGTCTCGAGCTCGCGGGCGTAGGCCGGGTACTGGTGGCGCAGGCCGTCGACGGCCTTTTGGTGGGCGTCGAGCCGGGCGCTCAAGAGCGTGTCGACCCGCTGCGCCGCCTCCTCGCCCATGAACCCCTCGAGCTCGCCGGAGACGTCGCGGCGCAGGCCGATGAGGACGGCGCGGCGCACCAGGATGACCTCGTAGCGCAGGGCCAGGGCGCGGGCGAGCGGCCGGCTCCAGCCGAGCTTGCGGTAGAGCCACAGGTACGACCGCAGGCTGCGCTCGTAGCCGAGCTCGCGCTTGGCCGCGGTGGCGTAGGCGGCGAGGCCTTGGCCGCGCAGGGCCTCGCCCAGATCGCGCGGGCCGCGTATCAGCGCCGCCGCGGCTTCGCGTCCGACGATGCCCTCGTCGTAGAGTTCGCGGTAGCGCTCGGCCTCGCGCTCGGTGATCGCGGCGATCGCCGCGGCGATGCGCTCGCTTCGCGCCGTCTCGCAGAGCGGCGTGATCTCCTCCACCACGGGCCGCATGTCGTCGACGAGGTCGCCCGGCACGTCGAGGCCGAGCCGCACCCTGAGCTCGGAGAGCCGGTCGGCGAGCCGCGCGCCGACGGCGCGGGCGGCGCGCTCGCGCACGACCTGATCGAGCCGCGACAGCCCGCCGAGCCCCAGCGAGCGCAGGAGCGGGCGCAGCGTCGGCGCCTGGACGAACAGGGTCACCACCACGAAGGCGCAGGCCAGCACGCCGACACGCTCGCGCAGGAAGGGCGGCAGCTCGGGGTCGGCGGCGACGGTGAGGGCGAGGGCGACCGTGACCGCGCCCCTGAGCCCGCCCCACAGCATGGCGAGGCGAAAGCGCGGGCTCACCGGGCTGGCGATCCCGGCGGCGGCGAGGCCGGGGATGAGGCCGTAGAGCACCAGCGCGCGGGCGCCGAGGCAGGCGAGGGTGACGACGACGACGGCCCCGAGGTCGAAGACCTGGGGGCGCAGCGTGACCGGTACCAAAAGCGTGGCGCCGACGACGATGAGCGCGCCCGCCCAGTTGGCGAGCTGGCCCCACAGCAGCAGCACCTGGCGGCCGAGGGCGGGGGGCACGTGCAGGTCCAATGCGCGGCCGAGCACCAGCCCGCTCATGACCACGGCGACGACGCCGGACGCTTCGAGATAGCGCTCGGCGCCGACGAAGGCGAGGTAGGGCAGCGCCAGGCTGACGGTGAGCGCGGCGTCGGGAGAGATGCGCAGGCGGGCGACGACGACGGCGGCGAGCCAGCCCATCGCCGCGCCCAACAGGCCGCCGCCGGCGAAGGTCCAGAGAAAGGCGAGGCCGATGGCGGCGGGGTCGGCCGAGGCCACGCCCTGAAGCACCTCGACGATCGCCGCCACCAGCACGATGGCGGCGGCGTCGTTCAACAGGCTCTCGCCCTCGACCAGGGCCTGCAGCCGGCGCGGCGCGCCGACCTCGCGAAAAACGCCGAGCACGGCCGAGGGGTCGGTCGTCGCCACCACCGCGCCCACGAGGATGGCCCACAGCGCGGGCAGCGTGGTGAACGCCACCAATCCGCCGGCGACCAAAAAGGTGGTGAGCAGCACCGCCACCACCGCCAGGAGGAAGACCGATGCCAGGTCGGCGATCAGGAGGCGGGTGTCGACCCTGAGCGCGGCGTCGAACAGGATCGGCGGCAGGAAGATCGCGAGGATCCCCTGCGCGCCGAGATCGGACAGCGTCACCAAGAGCGCGGTCAGCGGCGCCAGCACGGTGGTGGCGCCGTCGCCGACACCGCCGGCGCCCAGGATCACGAGCAGGCCCAGGCCGATCCCGAGCGATGCCTGCAGCGTCGCCGCCGGCAGCCGCAGCCGCGTGGTGAGCGGCGGGATCGCCGCCGCCGCCAGCAGCACGAGCGCGAACCCGCCGAGCGTCGTCAACAGCGCGCCGGACATTCACCCCTCCTCCAAGACGCCCCGGTTTTAGCGCGCGTCCCGTCGACGTGAACCCGAGCCACCCGCACACCCCGCCCGGCCGCCCACCAGCATGATGCCCTGGGCGGCCGGGCGGGGTGTGCGGGTGGGTCCGCCCAAGTGGGATGCGCTATAGCGCGTCGGTTGACGTCGGACTACGCCGCGAGCATCTAGCCGACCATGCAGCGTTTCGACGTCATCGTCGTCGGCGGCGGCCACGCCGGGGCCGAAGCCGCCTGCGCGAGCGCCCGCACGGGCGCCCGCACCCTCTTGTTGACCCACGATCCCGACGCCATCGGCGTCATGTCCTGCAACCCGGCGATCGGCGGGCTCGGCCGCGGCCATCTCGTGCGCGAGGTCGACGCCCTCGACGGGGTGATGGGCCGCGCCATCGACGAGGCCGGCATCCAGTTCCGCCTGTTGAACCGGCGCAAGGGGCCGGCCGTCCAGGGTCCGCGCGCGCAGGCCGACCGCGGGCGCTATCGTCGCGCCGTGCGGCGCCGGCTCGCCGAGACGCCGAACCTCGCGATCGAAGCCGGGGCGGCCGCGGCGTTCACCCTCGACGGCGCCCGCGTCACCGGGCTCGAGACCGAGGCCGGCGCGCGCTTCACCGCCGGCGCCGTCGTGCTCACCACCGGCACCTTCCTCAAGGGCGTGATCCATCAAGGCGAGCACAGCTGGCCCGCGGGGCGCATCGACGAGGCCCCGGCGGTGCGCCTCGCCGACACCCTGGCGCGGGCGGGGTTCCGGCTCGGTCGGCTCAAGACCGGCACGCCGCCGCGGCTGGACGGCCGCACCATCGATCGGGCCGCGTTCGAGGAGCAGCCGGGCGACGCCGAGCCGGTGCCGTTCTCGTTCCTGACCGAGGCCATCACCCAAGCGCAGGTGATGTGCCACGTCGCCTACACCAACCCGGCGGTGCACGATCTCATCCGCGCCAACGTCCACCGCTCGCCGATGTACGCCGGCCGCATCGACGCCGGGGGGGTGCGCTACTGCCCCTCGATCGAGGACAAGGTGGTGCGCTTCGCCGACCGCGCGCGGCATCAGATCTTCCTCGAGCCCGAGGGCGTGGACGACCCGACGGTCTATCCCAACGGCATCTCGACCTCGCTGCCGCGCGCGGTGCAGGCCGCACTGGTGGCCGGCATCCCCGGCCTGGAGCGCGCGGCGATCCTGCGCTTCGGCTACGCCATCGAGTACGACCATGTCGATCCGCGCGAGCTCTCGCCCTCCTTGGAGACCAAGCGTCTGGCGGGCCTCTTCCTCGCCGGGCAGATCAACGGCACCACCGGCTACGAGGAGGCCGCCGCCCAGGGCGTCGTCGCCGGGCTCAACGCCGCCCGCGCCGCGGGCGGCCAGGAGCCCGTGCCGTTCGACCGCGCCGACGGCTATCTGGGCGTCTTGATCGACGACCTCACCACGCTCGGCGTCAGCGAGCCCTACCGCATGTTCACCTCGCGCGCCGAGTACCGCTTGACGCTGAGGGCCGACAACGCCGACCGGCGGCTGACGCCCAAGGGGATCGCGGCCGGCTGCGTCGGGAGCGCGCGCGCCGCCGCCTTCGCCGCCCACGAAGCGGCGCTGGGCGAAGCCGAAGCGGCGCTGGCGCGGCTCACGCTCACCCCCAACGAAGCCGCCCGCCACGGCATCGCGCTCAACCCCGACGGTCGCCGGCGGACCGCGTTCGAGCTCCTGGGGCGGCCGGAGATCGGCTTCGAGCGGCTCGCCGAGCTCTGGCCCGAGCTCGCCGGCGTGCCGCCGCGGGTGCGCGAGACGCTCGGCGTCGAGGCGCGCTACGCCGGCTATCTCGACCGCCAGCGGGTCGACATCCACGCCTTTCGCGCCGAAGAGGGCCTGCACCTGCCGGCGGATCTCGACTTCCAGGCGTTGCCGGGGCTCTCCAACGAGGTGCGCGAGCGCCTCGCCCACGCCCGGCCGGCGAGCCTCGGCGCCGCCGCCCGCCTGCCGGGCATGACCCCGGCGGCCTTGACCCTGCTCTACCGCTACGCCCGCAAGGCGGCGTGAACGCGCCCTTGACGGCCGCGGACGTCGCGGCGCGGCTCGACCTCGAGCCCGCGGTGACGGCCCGGCTCGAGCGCTACGTCGCGCTCCTGGTGGACTGGCAGGCGCGCTTGAACCTCGTCGCCCGCTCGACCCTGGACGATCCCTGGCGCCGCCACGTGCTCGATTCCGCCCAGCTCTACCGCCACCTGCCGGCGGCTGCGCGCAGCCTCGTCGATCTCGGCGCCGGCGCCGGCTTTCCGGGGCTGGTGCTCGCGATGATGGGGATGCCGGACGTCA
>CAZCVH010000171.1:2665-4863 GCA_964502115.1 uncultured Geminicoccaceae bacterium | reverse complement strand
GATCGTTTCACGTGACTGGAGTTCAGACGTGTGCTCTTCCGATCTCCCGCCGCGCCCACCACCGCCCGTGCCGGTGCCGGTGCCGGTGCCGGTGGCGATGCCGGTGGCGCCGACGCCGCCGCGTTCACCGTCGACATGCGCGACGGCATGGGGCGCTCGCTGTTCGGGCGGATCGCGCTGCCGGCGGCCGCTTAAGCGCCCTTGCGGACGAGCAGGCTGAAGACGCCGTCGTCGCGGCGCTGGTCGAGCAGCTCGTGGGGGGTGGCGAGGCAGAACTCGGCGACGTCGTCGGGGGTTTGCGGGTCGGTGGCCGAGAGGCGCACGACCTCGCCGGTCGCGATCACCATCAGCGCCTGGCGCAGCTTCATCAGCGGCATCGGACAGGCGAGACCGCGCGCGTCGATCGCCGCTTTGACCGTCACCCCGTCATCGTCCATGGCGCGCTCCCACCAGCCGTCCACGCCGGCAGGTGGCGAGGGCCGCCACCGCCGGTCAAGCCCGCGCCGCGCCGCGCCCGCTCACGCGACGCTCGGCGGCCGCGTCGCCTCGGCCGCGTGGGCGGCCAGGCTGCGTCCGGCTTCCTGCATGGTGAGATAGGTCTGGTCCGCGCCCGCCTCGGTGATCAGGCCGACATGGTCCTCGTAGAGCGCCTGGCTGACGATCGGGCCGGTGAAGCCGCGCGCGCGCAGGGTCCGCGCCGCGATCAGCTTGGCCTCGATGTCGTCCAGGGCGAGGACGGCGGCCTCGATCCCGCCCAGCTCGACGCTGTTCCAGAAATTGCTGTCCTCGGCGTCGGCGAAGATGACGTTGCGGCCGGCCTCGGCGTGGGCCTCGGCCGTGTAGGTGTCGGCGTCGAGCCCGACGGGGCGGCGGCCCCGCTCGACGAGGGCGTGGTAGGCGGCGGAGCCGGTGCGCCCCATGCCGAAGATCAAGACGTCGGCGTCGCCGAGATCACGCGGCTGTTCGTCCGGGTGGCGGGTCGCCCGTTCGAACGGCAACAGCTCGCGCTCGAACCGCTCGAACAGCGGATGGGCGAGCCGGTTGAGCGGCGCGGCGATCAAAAACGACACCGACACCGCGATCGCCAGCGGCACGAGGAAGCTCTCCGCGGCGGGGATGCCGGCGGCGACGATCAGGCCGAACTCGCTGTAGGCCGTCAGCGACAGGGCCGAGAGGAAGGCGGTCCGCGCCCGCAGCCGGAAGGCGACCAGGAGCAGGAAGAACAGCACACCCTTGAGCGGCAACAGCACCCCGAGCACGAGCGCGAACACGAGCGCGTTCCAGTCGGGCAGCCCCGACATGCCGATCGACAAAAAGAAACCGACGAGGAACACCTCCTTGAGCGCCCACAGCGAGCTGGAGAGCTCGCCGGCGCGCGGATGCGTCGACAGCAAAAGTCCCATCACCAGCGCGCCGATCTCGCCCTTGAGGCCGATCAGCTCGAAGCCGACGCCGCCCACCACGAAGGCGAGGGCCATGCCGGTCAGCACCAGCACCTCGTCGTGACCGGCGAGGTCCAGGAGCTTGAACAACACCGGCCGCAACAGCGGCGTCGCGAAGATCAACAGCGCCCACGGTCCGGGCACTTTGCCGGAGAAGATCGCCAGCACCACGAGGGCGAGGACGTCCTGGACGATCAGGATGCCGATGGCGGTGCGGCCGTGGAAAACGCCGAGCTCGCGCTTGGCCTCCAGCATCTTGGCGGCGAGCACCGTCGACGAGAAGGCGAGCGCGATCCCGACCAAGAGCGCCACCGTCCAGTCCGCGGTGAACAGCAGCCGCGTCACCGGCGCGAAGATGGCGATGGAGAGCGCGAAATGCACGAGGGTCGAGCCCACCACGTGGGGCTCGCCGATCTGCTTCAGCTTGAGCTTGAGACCGACGGTGAAGAGCAGCAGGAGCACGCCGAGCTCGGCCAGATGGTCGAGGATCGGGCCGGTGCTGGCCGGCATGCCGACGCTCGGGCCGAGCGCGTTGATGGCGAAGCCGGCGGCCAGAAAGCCCACCAGCGGCGGCAGGCCCAACGGCCGCATCGCCAGCCCGAAGACGAAGGCGGCGCTGATGGCGAAGACTTCGAAGATCATGCGCCCCCTCCACGTTCACGCTAAGGTCTGGCGGGTCCGGCCGCCGCGCCCGGTAAAGCCGCTGCGCGCGCGGGCGTAAAGCCGGCGTCGAGCGCGGGCCGGGCGCGGCTGGTG
>CAZCVH010000171.1:0-2565 GCA_964502115.1 uncultured Geminicoccaceae bacterium | reverse complement strand
CGGCCGGCGAGGATCTGGGCCATGACCGGCGCGTCGATGTTGCCGCCGCAGAGGACGACGCCGGTGCGTCTGCCCGCCATGCGCGCGCGCTCGTGCATCAGCCCGGCGAGGGCGGCGGCGCCGGCGCCCTCGGCGAGGTTGTGGGTGGCGCGGTAGATGAGGCGGATGGCGTCGGCGATCGCGTCGTCGCCGAGGGCGAGCACGCGGGCCGCGCCGCTGCGGATGTAGGCGAGCGCCTCGGGGTCGGGCGCGCGGCAGGCCATGCCGTCGGCGAATGTCCGGGCGGTGGACGTCGGCACCGGCTCGCCGGCCTCGAAGGAGAGCTTGTAGGCGGGGGCGCCCTCGGCGACGACGCCGACGATCTCGGTCGCCAGGCCCAACAGGTCGCGCACGGCGATCAGCCCCGAGATGCCGGAGCCCATGCCGATCGGGACGTAGACCGCGTCGAGCGCACCGACCGCGTCGAAGAGCTCGGCGGCGTAGGTGGCCACACCCCGCACCAGCCACGGGTGCCAGGACGGCGCCATGTGCAGGCCCTCTTCCTCGGCCAGCGCGCGCGCCTGGGCGCGGGCGGCGTCGAAGTCCGCGCCGTTTTCGATCAGCCGGGCGCCGAGCGCGCGCATCGCCTCGTTCTTCTCCGGGCTGTTGCCGTGCGGCACGCAGATGGTGACGGCGAGCCCGTGCGCCGCGCCGGCGCGGGCGAGGCTCTGGCCGTGGTTGCCGCGGGTCGCGCTGACGACGCCGCTCAGCTGCGGGCGCGTCGCGCGGAGCTCGGCCATGTAGACCAGCCCGCCGCGGATTTTGAAGGCGCCGGTGGGGGTGTGGTTCTCGTGCTTGACCCAGACCTCGGCGCCGACCGCCTGCTCGATCAGCGGCCAGCGATATTGCGGCGTCGGCGGCATGTCGGCGTTGACGAGACGGCGCGCGCGGTCGAGGTCGTCGGGGGTGAGCATCAACGGCTCCGGGGCGGGCGGCGACGTCCACCGGCGCGGCGCCGGCCCGACGACGATGGCTGCAAGGGAGAACACCGATGGATACCGAAGGGGGCGGCCGCCGGCCGGCGAGGAACGTGCTCGGCGGCACCCTCACCGCCTGTTCGCACGATCCGCTCACCGGGTTTTACCGCGACGGCTGCTGCAACACCGGCCCGGAGGACATGGGCGCGCACGTCGTCTGCGCGGTGGTGACCGAGCGTTTCCTCGCCTTCGGGCGCGAGCGCGGCAACGACCTCTCGACGCCGCGCCCGCAGTTCCATTTCCCGGGGCTGAAGGAGGGCGACCGCTGGTGTTTGTGCGCGGCGCGCTGGCAGGAGGCGTTCGCGGCCGGCGTCGCGCCGCGCGTGGTGCTCGCCGCCACCCACGAGCGCGCCCTCGAGATCTGCCGGCTCGAGGACCTCAAGGCGCATGCGATCGATCCGAGCTGACGGCCTCGCCGGCCTCGACGCGGGCGAGCGCCGCGTCGAGCTTGGCGAGCACGCGCTCGAGCGTGCGCCGTTCGGAGAGGCCGAGGGCGCGCGTGACCTCCTGCTCCCAGGCGCGCGCGACCTCGGCGATCTCGTCGAAGAGCGCCTCGCCCGCCGGGGTGATCGACAGGCGGATGGCCCGGCGATCACGGTCGTCGACCTCACGCGCGACCACGGCGCGCGCCTGCAGCCGCGCGATCGCTCGGCTGACCTGAACCTTGTCCAGCGACGTCCGCTCGGCGAGCTCGCCCGCGGTCGGCTGCTCGCGGCGGGCGAGCACCGCCAGACAGCGCCATTCCGGGATCGAGATGCCGAAGCGCGCCTCGTAGCGGCGCGCCAGGCCGCGACTCATCCGGTGGCTGACGACGGCGACCCGAAAGGGCAAAAACCCCTCCAACTCGAGCGGGTCGTCGGGAAACAAGAGCGCCATTCGCGCCTCTCGCTTTGATTTCATGTGAAACGATCGGGTTGCGGCCGCGGCTCCGGCGTGATCTAAGACTGTCAGGTTCGATGGACGTGTTGTCGAGTCCCAAGGCGATGCCGTCGCCGACGCGGTCGTTGCAAGCGCACCGAGCGCAGGTCGTGCCCTTGAACGGCACGAAAACGACAGCGCGGTGCGCGCGTGGCTCGAGGAACCGCGGAGCGTGGGCCCGAAGGCGAGCCTGGCAGGGAGGTCGACGGCCGGTGCGGCGCACCGGCCGTCCGACGTTCGGCCCCTTCACATCGCCGCAACGGCTCGCCACTTCCAGTTTGGTTGGCGGGGTCGGGAGATGCGGGCCGAGCCATGGTCGGGATACCCGAGCGGCTGTTGGCGGATGCGGCCATCGGCGATGCGGACGCCGTCTACGCCCGGCTGCTGGAGATGCACGCCGCGTTGAGCCCGGCGGCGAGCGCGATCCTCAACGCCCGCTTGGTGCTGATCCTCGCCGACCACATCGGCGATGAGCGCGTGCTCGCCGACGCCATCGGTCGAGCCATGGACGGCCTCGAGCCGAGCGCGCGCCGGCCCGGCGGGGGTTAGCGCGCGTCCCGTCGACGTGGACCCGAGCCACCCGCACACCCCGCCCGGCCGCCCACCAGCATGATGCCCTGGGTGGCCGGGC
>CAZCVH010000170.1:0-4891 GCA_964502115.1 uncultured Geminicoccaceae bacterium | reverse complement strand
CCGGGTCACGTCGCGGGCGCCGCGCGCAGATCGAAATCGAACAGCGTGTCGGGCCCCAGATCGAAGCGCCGGTAGGGCGGGCGCAGCGCGGCGTCGAGGGTCTCGACCACGGGCAGGCTCAGCGCCGGCCGCCCCGAACCGATCAAGAGCGGTGCCACCGCGAACTGCAGACGGTCGAGCACCCGCGCCGCGACGAAGCTCGAGACGGTCCGTCCGCCGCCTTCGACCAGGACCCGCGTCAGCCCGCGCTCGGCCAGGACGGCGAGCACGCCCGCGGGCGGCAGCGCACCGCTCGGATCGGGCGCGAGCGCGGCGGTGTCGACGTGGTCCGGCAGCCGCGGGTGGACGTCACGGCTGTGGACGATCAAGCTGGGGGCTGCGCGGTCGGTCACGACCGAGGCCTCGGCGCCGAGGCGGGCGCGCGGGTCGAGCACGACGCGGACCGGGTCGGGACCCGTGCAGTGCCGCGTGGTCAGCCGCGGCGCGTCGGCGATCACGGTGCCGACGCCGACGATCACGGCGTCCACCAGCGCGCGCAGGCGGTGCAGGTGCAACAGGCTCTTTTCGGAGCCGATATAGTGCGAGTGGCCGCTTTCGGTGGCGATGCGGCCGTCGAGGCTCTGGCCCAGATGCGCCACCACGAAGCGCTCGCCCCGGGGGGTGGCGGCGAGCTCGCCGAAGAGCGCCTGCAGCGGCGCCGGGACATCCTCGGCGACGGCGGCGCTCTCGCCGCGCTCGGCGCGGGCGCGGAGCGCCAATACGGGCTTCCAGCCCCGGTTCTCGGCCTCGCCGTCCATGGGTCGCGCTCCTCCGCCGTCTTCGTTGCGTGCCTTCGGGATGGTCACCGGTCGAGACCCGTCTATGTCTTGAGCCGTCTGCGCCAACGCCGCGGGCCCGATGAGAGGTCGAAGCATGTTCTTAGAAGATACGTCACTGGTCGCGGTCGACCGCTGTGTGTTCGAACTGCGGCAGGGACGCTGCATCGTCATCACCGGTGAGGACACCACACTGCTGTTGCGCGGGATCGAGCCCGACGGTGAGCGCGGTCGCCAGTTCCTGGAGGTGATCGCTCCCGGCGGGGTCGAGCTCTTGTTGAACGGCTATCGGGCGATGGCGCTCGGATTGGGCGACACGCCGCTGTCGCTCGCCGCCGCCAAGGACGTGCCGTCGCGCGCGCTCGAGCGGCTCGGCTCGGGCAAGCCCACCGCCGCCGACCTCGCGCTGGCCCGCGCCCGGGCGCGGGCGATGCCGCAGGACGAAGCCGCGGGCGCGGCGTTCGACCTCGCCCGCCTCGCCGAAACCGTGCCGGCGCTGCTGGCGGTGCGCTCGGGACCCGACGCCGCCGGCGCGTTCGCGGGCCTGATGGACCGCCGCAGCGTGCTGGCGACGTCGACGCGCGCGGTCGAGACCTTCCGCCGCGCCAACGCCGCCTCGGTGCGCCGCCTCGCCGAGGCGCCGGTGCCGCTGCCGCAGAGCGACGACGTCCGCTTCGTCGCCTACCGCAGCCGCGACTCGCTGGCGGATCACATCGCCGTCGTCATCGGCTCGCCCGAGCCGGGCGACGCGCCGCTGGTACGCCTGCATTCGGCGTGCCTGACCGGCGACATCTTCCGCAGCCTGCGCTGCGACTGCGGCGAGCAGCTCGACACCGCCGTCGCCGCGATGAGCGAGGCCGGCGGCGGCGTCATCTGCTACCTCGCCCAGGAAGGCCGCGGCATCGGCATCGCCAACAAGCTCAGGGCCTACGCGCTCCAGAACAGCGGGCTCGACACCCTCGAGGCCAACGAGGCGCTCGGCTTCGCCGCCGACGAGCGGGAATTCGCCATCGCCGCGCGGATGCTGCAGGACCTCGGTTTCGACCGCGTGCGGCTGATGACCAACAACCCGCAGAAGATCGCGCGGCTGGCCCATTGCGGCATCGAGGTGCAAGAGCGCGTCGGCCTCGAGGCCACGCTCAACCCCCACAACGAGCGCTACATCGAGGCGCGGGTGGCGAAGTCGGGCTATCTGCACGCGGTCAACGGCTGAGCGGGTCGGGGGGAAGCGGCAGGGCCAGAAGGTCCTCCATCACCTCGACGGTGCGCGCCGCCAGAAAGTCCAACAGCGCCGCGCCGTCGGCCGCGGTGGCGCAGCCGGCGTCGCCGACCGTGCCGGCGGCGTTGAGGTCCTCCACCCGCCACGCCAGGCGCGCCGGCCCGGCGGTATAGGAGGTCCGCGCCGTCGCCACCTCGCGCTCACGCGAGGCGAAGTTGCCGGGCTCGGCGCCGACCAGAGCGGGGGCGATGGCGCGCATCAGCGCGGTCTCGGCGTGGCCGCCGTGGATGCCGTAGCGGCGCTCGTCGGCGTCGAGCATGCCGTCCGGTGCGCCGAAGCGGTGGGTCGTCAGCGCCGCCGCCAGGACGCCGGCCTCGTCGCGCAACCGGAAGGTGGCGATGTCGGCGAGCGCGCCGTTGCCGCCGTGGCTGTTGAGGAGCAGGAGGCGGCGCACGCCGGCGCGGACGACCGAGCGCGCGATGTCGCACCACACCGCCAACAGGGTCTCGGCCTCCACCGTCAGCGTGCCGGCGAAGCCCTTGTGCTCGGGGCTCAGACCGACCGGCAACAGCGGCAGGAGCAACGCCCGACCGCCGGCGAGCGTGCGGCCGCGCAGGGCGTCGAGCAGCCCGGCGAGGATGGTGCTGTCGGTGCCGAGCGGCAGATGCGGACCGTGCTGCTCCACCGCTCCGATCGGCAGCACCGCGAGCCGATGCTCGTCGGTTCGTGATGGAAAGTCGGTGGTCTTGAGGGCGGCCCAGTCGACGATGGTCATGTAAGACTCCCGAGGGTACGACGGCGGCGGCCGGCGCCGTGGGCGATCCGCCGGCGACGAGGAGACGGCATGCAACCCACCTCGCTGCGCGACGTGCGCCTGGACTTCTTCCGCGGCCTCGCGATGTTCATCATCTTCGTCGCGCACGTGCCCGGCAACAGCTGGGCGCAGTTCCTGCCGCGCGCGATCGGCCCCAGCGACGCCGCCGAGTGGTTCGTCTTCTGCTCCGGCCTCGCCTCCGCGCTCGCCTTCGGCAAGGTCTTCGAGCAGCAGGGGCTGTGGCTCGGCACCAGCCGCATCCTCCATCGGGTCTGGCAGCTCTACTGGTGCCAGATCGCCGTCTTCCTCATCGTCGCCAGCTTGTGCGTCGCCGGCACGCGTTGGCTCGGCACCCAGGACTACATCGTCAAGCTCAACCTCACGCGCTTCTTCGCGGAGACCGAGCCGGGCATCCTGCACCTCTTGACCCTGACCTACGTCCCGAACCTCTTCGACATCCTGCCGATGTACATGGTGTTGTTGCTGTTCGTGCCCGTGGTGATGACGCTGCGCGCCATCCGACCGTGGCTGGCGCTGGCCTTTCCGCCCGCGCTCTACCTGGCGGCGCGGGCGTTCGACTGGAACCTGCCGGCGGAGTGGTGGTCGGACCGGCCCTGGTTCTTCAACCCGTTCACCTGGCAGCTGTTGTTCTTCACGGGCTTCGCGCTCGGGCGCGGCTGGATCCACCGCCCGCCCTTCACCGCGCCCTGGCTGGCGCTGGCCGCGGCGATCATGCTCGTGCTGTTCCCGCTGAACTTCGGTCCGATCTGGCAGAACGTCGACTGGGTCGGGCGGATCTCCGACGCCCATGTCTGGATGATCGCCAAGACCGACTTCGGCCCGGCGCGCTACGTCCATCTCCTGGCGATGGCCTTTCTCGGGCTCGCCCTCGTCGACCGCTTTCCCGAGGCGCTGCGCTGGCGCGGCTTCGAGCCCATCGTCAAGGTCGGCCAGCAGACCCTGCCGGTGTTCTTGTCGACGCTGGTGCTGTCGTGGAGCGGCGGCATGTTCCTCGATGTCGTGGGCCGCGGCGCGCTGCACGTCGCGATCGCCAACCTCGCCGGCTTCGCGCTGATGATCGCGGTCGCCAACATCACCGGCTTCTACAAGTCGCAGCCCTGGCGGCGGCCGCGCCACAAAGTGGTGGAAGCGAGCGCCGAGGCGCCCGCCGCGACGCGGCCGGCACCGGCGATCGGCGGCGATTGACCGCTCAGGAACCCGCGGCGAGCGCGCGCAGCTTCGCCAGCGCGCGCTCGGTCTCCTCGCCGTAAGCGATGTGCGTCGTGTAGCGCCCTTGCGCGTCCATCAGATAGACGAAGGCGCTGTGATCCATGGTGTAGCCGCCGCCTTCGAGCGGCACCTTCGCGGCGTAGACCCGGTAGGCGTCGATCACCTGGTCGACCTGCGCCGGCGTGCCGGTGAGCGGAATGATGCGGTCGCTGAACGCGCCGACATACCGGCGCATCACCGCCGGCGTGTCGCGCTCGGGATCGACGGTGACGAAGGCGAACCGCATCTGGTCGGCGACCGGCCCGAGCTCGTCGATCCACTCGGACATCTCGAACAGCGAGGTCGGGCAGATGTCCGGACAGTGGGTGAAGCCGAAGAAGATCACGAACGGCCGGCCGGTGAAATCCTGCGCCGTGACCGTCTCGCCGCGGCCGTCGACGAGCTCGAACGGCCCGCCCACCAGAGCCTCGCCCTCGCCCTCGGCCTCGACGGCGGTGGGGATGCCCGGCTCCCAGGGGCGCCACGTCGCCAGGCCCGCCGCCGCGACGACGGCGAGCCCCACCAGTCCCCACAGTGCGAGGCGCAGCGTCGACAAGCGCGTCATCTCGATTCCCTCTTTGCTCCTTTTTGAGTGGTGAGCGATCCCCCACCCCGCGAGACGGCGTCTCGCCGCAGGTCTCGACCTCACCGCCGCCGGGCCGGCGCCGCCCGGGCCCGGCGCCGGGGGCGCTCAGCTCGTCCAGCCCTCCAGCTCCTCCGCCCACGGCATCGCCGCGGCGGTGCCCGGGCGGGTCACCGCGACGGCGGCGACCC
>CAZCVH010000169.1:0-4927 GCA_964502115.1 uncultured Geminicoccaceae bacterium | reverse complement strand
GACCATGAACTCCTGCCCGCGCCCGGCGGCGTGTCCAGCGCCGCCGTCGAGCGTGTCGCCGCTCGGCCAGCGGCCGGTCGTCTGCGGGTGAGGCCGGCCGAACCCCGCGGTCCGGTGCGCCGACGACGGCGCCGACACCGAGATCGTCGAAGCGGCCGTCGGCGGTCCCCCGACCGGCGAACGGGATCGCCAGGCTCACCGGCCGGCCGGCGATGATCGGCGAGGGCGCGCCGCCGGCCGCACTGTCGAAACCTTTGCGGCTGAAGATGAGGCGCACGGGCCGTTCGATCCGCGCCGGCGCTCAGGCCCAGCTCAAGAACAGGGCGACCTCGCCCGGCTTGCCGTCGGGGAAACTCACCACGCGGGCGTGCATCTTGAAGCCGTTGGGCGCGGCCGAGCGTCGAAAGGCGGCGAACCACTCGGCGGCGGGGCCGCGCAGCGTCTCGGGCCAGGCGGGGTCGGCGTTGTTGACCGCGCGGCCGCCGTCGGTCAGCGCATCGGCGGCAAAGCGCAGCACCTCGACCTCGTAGCGGCCCTGCTCGACCGCGGCGTGGATGTCCCGGCGGGCGCGGGCGAAGTCCTCCTCGGTGACGTGCTGCTCGAGGAACGCGCGCAGGGCCGCCGCCCGCGCTTCGGCCCGACGGTGGCGCTCGGCGGCGTCGTCGCGCCGACGCGCCGCGCGCAGCTCGTCGACGCGGCGCCGCAGCTCCGCCGCGTTCGACACCTCCGCCAGCGATCGCGCCCAATCCCGATCCGTCGCCATCGCGCCCCGTCCTCCGACGGTCCCTCGCCGGAACCTCGCCGGTCGTGGCCCTCGTCAGCCGCTCACTTTAGCTGGACACCATGCCGGTGTGAATGATGTGCCGCTCCGCTCGCGGTGTATGCCGGCCGCGGCCGTGACGGGCCGCGCCGCCACCTCTACCGGCAGGTCTAGGATGTTCGGCCTCGATCCGCTAAACTGCACCTACGGTCGAGTGCGCAGGCGGCGAATGTTGGAGGGCGCCGGGGGTCACCGCGTCCCCGGTGTTGCCAAACGAAGCCAGATCCTCGAAAAGACGAGTGATCGCAGGCTTTTAGGGCGTGATGAAGGGGGCCGTGACCAAGCGGCTTTGCGGCCGGCGGCGGCCGCCGCTCACCCCTCCGCCGCCTCGGCCAGCTCCAACCAGCGGGCTTCCGCGGCGTCGGCCTCGGCGCGCAGATCCTCCAGCTTCGCCGCCAGCGCGTTCGCCTTCTGCGGCTCGCGTGTGAAGAGGGTGCCGTCGGCGAGCGTCGCCTCGGTGGCGCGGATCTCTTCGTGCAGGCGCTCGACCTCGCGCTCGGCACGCGCCGCGTCGCGCTCGCGCCGGCGCCGCTCCTTGGCGGGGGTGGTGAAGTCCTTGCCGCCCGTGCCCTTGGCCTTCGGCTTCGCCGCCGGCTCGGCGGTCGCGGTGGTGGCCGAGC
This sequence comes from uncultured Geminicoccaceae bacterium, assembly GCA_964502115.1. Classification (GTDB taxonomy): domain Bacteria; phylum Pseudomonadota; class Alphaproteobacteria; order Geminicoccales; family Geminicoccaceae; genus JAAAPF01. Next base: position 3,487 of record CAZCVH010000169.1, on the reverse strand, counting down.
GTTGGCGCAGCATGTCGCTGTAACCGCCGGCGTACTCGACGATGCGCCCGTCCGGCTCGAAGGCGATGGTGCTGGTGACCGTGCGGTCGAGGAAGTCGCGGTCGTGGCTCACCACCAGGAGCGTGCCGGCGTAGTCGGCGATGGCGTCGCCGAGGACGTCGAGGGTGTCCATGTCGAGGTCGTTGGTGGGCTCGTCGAGCACCATCAGGTTGGAGGGGCGCGCGAACAGCTTGGCGAGCAAGAGGCGGTTGCGCTCGCCGCCGGAAAGCACCCGGCACGGGCTGCGCGCCTGGCTCTCGTCGAACAGGAAGTCCTTGAGATAGCCCATGACGTGGCGCCGCGAGCCCGCCACCTCGACCTGATCGCCGCCCTCGGGGCAGAGCACCTGCCACGGCGTCTTGGCGAGATCGAGGTTCTCTCGCTCCTGCTCGTACCAGGCGATCTCCAGCCTGGTCCCGAGCTTGAGCTCGCCGGCGTCGGGCGCGAGCTCGCCGGTCAGGAGCTTCAACAGCGTCGACTTGCCGGCGCCGTTGGGCCCGACGACGCCGACGCGGTCGCCTCTGAGGATGCGGGTCGAGAAGGGCGGGACGACCGTCCGGCCGTCGAAGGCCTTGGTGATGCCCTCCGCCTCGACGACGAGAGCGCCGGAGGCCGGCGCCGCCTCGGCGGCGAGCGGTGCGGCGCCCTGCGGCCGCACCCGCTGGGCGCGCTCGCGGCGCATCGCCTCGAGCCGGCGCAGGCGGCCCTGGTTGCGCTTGCGGCGCGCGGTGATGCCCTCCTTGGACCAGCGGGTCTCCTCGGCGATGCGCTTGTCGAGCTTGGCCGCCTCGCGTTGCTCGCGTTCCAGCTCCGCCGCGATCGCCGGCTCGAGGTCGTGGAACGGCACCTCGAGGTCGAGGATGCGGCCGCGGTCGAGCCACCAGCAGCGCGTCGCGACGGCGTCGAGAAAGGCGCGGTCGTGGCTGATCAGGACCACCGCACCGCGGAACGCCGCGAGGCGCGCCTCGAGGTTCACGATGGTGTCGAGGTCGAGGTGGTTGGTCGGCTCGTCCAACAGCAGCGCGTCGACGTCGAGCGCCAGCGTGCGCGCCAGCGCGAGCCGGCGGCGTTGGCCGCCCGAGAGCGTCAGCGGGTCGGCCGCGCCGTCGAGCTCGAACTCCTCCAAAAGCGCGTCGGCGGTGTAGGGCGGCAGGCCTTCCGGCGCGTCCTCGTCGGCGCGCACGAGCCACGTGCGCGCGTCGGCGACGCCGCCAAACTCGGGCGCTTGGGGCAGATAGGCGAGGCGGGTGCGCGGCGCGGTGGTGAGGCTGCCGGCATCGAGCTCGACGCGCCCGGCCAGCACCTGCAACAGCGTCGACTTGCCGGCGCCGTTGCGACCCACCAACGCCACCCGCGCGCCCGGCTCGAGCTTGAGCTCGAGGCCGGTGAGCAGCTTGCGCTCGCCGATGGCGAGATGCGCGTCCTTGAGGGTGAGAAGCGGCGGGGCCATGGCGTACCGGCGGCTGGTGGCGGGGGCGGCGACGTCGCGACTTGTTCAACGCGTGGTGGAGCTTTCATCGGCGTCGCCTCTGAGGTAGCAACGCGACGTCGCCGACGGGAGGGGCCATGCACGCGCTCGAAGAGAGTTTCGCCGCCCTCGGGGTCCGCGAGCCGGAGGCGATCGCCGATCCGGACGCCGTCGTCGCGCGGCTGATCGCCCTCTACGACCGCGCCACCGAGCGCGTGCGCACGGCCTTTCGCGACTTCGAGGCCGGCGGCGAGCCGGCGCCGCCGACCGACGCGACCTATCCCTTCCTCGGTCTCCGCGTCGGCGCCGAGAGCCTCAACATCGATGCCCGCTACGCCTTCGGCGCGCTCACCGATCCCGGCATCTTCGGCACCACGATCACCCGGCCGCGCCTGTTCGCGGGCTACCTCCTCGACAACACCCGCCGGCTGATGGCGCATCACGGCGTCGAGATGGTGGTGGGCCGCTCCGACCGCCCGATCCCCTTGCCCTTCGTCGTCGACCGCTCGGGCCTCGAGCTCTCGGGCGAGCGGGTCGCCGAGGTCTGGAACCGCTTCGTGCTGCCGGATCTGCGCGACACCGACGATCGCGTCCCCAACGGCTTCTACCGCCCGCCCGAGACCCCGATCCAGCCCTTGGCGCTGTTCACCGCCGAGCGCACCGACTACTCGCTGCAGCGGCTCTACCACTACACCGGCACCGCGCCCGAATACTTCCAGCGCTTCGTGCTGTTGACCAACTACCAGCGCTACGTCGACCGCTTCGTGACCTACGGCCGCAAAATCGTCCACGACAGCGACGAGTTCGAAGCCCTGGTGGAGCCGGGCGACGCCGTCACCGCGCCCGCGGGCTGGCGGGCGCCCGCCGATGTCGGCGAGCCGCCGCAGCACCTGCCGCAGATGCCGGCCTACCATCTCTTCCGCTCCGACCGGCGCGGCATCACGCTCGTCAACATCGGCGTCGGCCCGTCGAACGCGCGCACGATCACCGACCACTTGGCCGTGCTGCGCCCCCACTGCTGGCTGATGCTGGGCCATTGCGCCGGGCTCAGGCGCTCGCAGCAGCTCGGCGACTACGTTCTGGCGCACGGCTACGTCCGCGACGACCACGTCCTCGATCAGGAGATGCCGCTGTTCGTGCCGGTGCCGCCGATCGCCGAGGTGCAGGTGGCGCTGCAGGAGGCGGTGGCGCGGATCACCGGGCTCGAGGGCCTCGATCTCAAGACCCGGATGCGCACCGGTACCGTCGCCACCACCGACAACCGCAACTGGGAGTTGCGCTACGCCGAGCTCTACGAGCGCTTGAACCAGAGCCGTGCGATCGCCGTCGACATGGAGAGTGCGACCATCTCCGCCAACGGCTTTCGCTTCCGGGTGCCCTACGGCACGCTCCTGTGCGTCTCCGACAAGCCCTTGCACGGCGAGCTCAAGCTGCGCGGCATGGCCGATCAGTTCTACCGCCAGCGGGTGAGCCAGCACCTCGAGATCGGCATGGCGGCGCTCCGGATCCTACGCGAGGGCGGCACCGACGTGCTCCATTCCCGCAAGCTCAGGAGCTTCGACGAGCCGGCCTTTCGCTGACCGGGCACGGGAGAACGGCGGTGCGGCGGCGAAGTCTCGTGATGCTGGTCCTCGCCGCCCTGCTCGTGGCGTCGGCCTGGGCCAACCCGCCGGCGTCGACGGCGGTGCGCTACAACCAGCAGGCGGCCGCCGCGGCACTCTCGATCTACGCCACGCTGCGAACCGTGAGCGCCACGCTCTCGGTCATGAAGGACGCCGACCTCGAGGGCTCGGTGCTGTTCGGCTCGGTCGCCGCCAGCCCGGGCCAGGTGCTGGAGCCGGTCACCCACACCCTCGAACGCTTCGCCGACATCATGTTCGCGGTGGCCCTGGTCTCCGGCCTGTTGGCCCTGCTGTCGGGGCCGGCGGCCGGGGTGGGCGCGGGCGTGGCCGCGCTCGGTCTGACCCTCGCCGCGGTCGC
>CAZCVH010000168.1:0-4929 GCA_964502115.1 uncultured Geminicoccaceae bacterium | reverse complement strand
CTTGGACCTCGCCGACTACGAGGCGCACGGCGGCCTGAACGGGCTGCGGCGCGCCTTGGAGATGGCACCCGCCGACATCGTCGAGGAGGTCGTCGCCTCCGGGTTGCGCGGGCGCGGCGGCGCCGGCTTTCCCTGTGGCATCAAGTGGCGCACGGTCGCCGCCACCGAGGCCGACCGCCGCTACGTCGTCTGCAACGCCGACGAGGGCGACAGCGGCACCTTCGCCGACCGCATGCTCTTGGAGGGCGACCCCTTCCTGTTGATCGAGGGCATGGTCATCGCCGGCCTCGCCGTCGGTGCGGACAAGGGCGTCGTCTATATCCGCTCGGAATACCCCCACGCCTGCCGCAAGTTCGCCCGCGCGCTCGAGCGCGCCCGCGCCGCCGGCCTGTTGGGTGCGCGCGTCCTCGGCAGCGATCACGCGTTCGACCTCGAGCTCAGGATCGGCGCCGGCGCCTATATCTGCGGCGAGGAGACCTCGCTGCTCGAAAGCCTCGAGGGCAAGCGCGGCCAGATCCGCCCCAAGCCGCCCCTGCCGGCGGTGAAGGGCCTCTTCGGCCGGCCGACGGTGGTCAACAACGTGCTCACCCTCGCCGCGGTGCCGACGATCCTCGCGGAAGGCGCCGCGTTCTACGCCGAATTCGGCCTGGGCCGCTCGCGCGGCACCATGCCGATCCAGCTCGCCGGCAACGTGAAGCGCGGCGGGCTGATCGAGCGCGCCTTCGGGCTCGGCTTGCGCGAGATCGTCGAGGACTGGGGCGGCGGCACCGCCACGGGCCGGCCGGTGCGCGCGGTGCAGGTGGGTGGGCCGTTGGGCGCCTACTGGCCCGACCACCTGTTCGACACCCCCTTCGACTACGAGGCCTTCGCCCTGAAGGGCGGCATGATCGGCCATGGCGGCGTCGTCGTCTTCGACGACACGGTCGACATGGCGCGCCAGGCGCGCTTCGCCTTCCACTTCTGTGCGGAGGAGAGCTGCGGCAAGTGCACGCCGTGCCGGATCGGGACCGTGCGCGGGGCCGAGACGCTCGACAAGGTGCTCCGGGGCGAGCGGGTCGAGGCCAACCTCACGCTGATCGAGGACTTGTGCGAGCTCCTGCGCGACGGCTCGCTCTGCGCGCTCGGCGGGCTCACGCCCACACCGGTCCTGAGCGCGCTCGAACATTTCCCCGAAGACTTCCAGCGTAGGCCGGACAGACAGAGGGAGGCGGTTCATGGCGAAGCGGTCGGCTGACGATCACGGCACCCGGCTCGGCGACGGCGATCCCATCACGCTCACGGTCGACGGCCTCGCCGTCACCGTGCCCGACGGCACCTCGGTCATGCGCGCCGCCTTCGAGGCGGGGGTCAAGGTCCCCAAGCTCTGCGCCACCGACAGCCTGGAGGCCTTCGGCTCCTGCCGGCTGTGCCTCGTCGAGATCGACGGCCGGAAGGGCACGCCCGCCTCCTGCACGACGCCCGCTGCGGCCGGCATGGTCGTGACGACCCAGAGCGAGCGGCTGGCGCGGCTCAGAAAGGGCGTGATGGAGCTCTACATCAGCGACCATCCGCTCGACTGTCTCACCTGTGCGGCCAACGGCGACTGCGAGCTGCAGGACATGGCGGGCGTCGTCGGCCTGCGCGAGGTCCGCTACGGGATGAAGGGTGCCGACCACCAGGACGCGCCCAAGGACGAGAGCAACCCCTATTTCACCTTCGATCCGGCCAAGTGCATCGTCTGCTCGCGCTGCGTGCGCGCCTGCGAGGAGCAGCAGGGCACCTTCGCCTTGACGATCCTGGATCGCGGCTTCGCCTCCAAGGTCGCGGCCTCGATGGACGAGGCGTTCCTCGCCAGCGAGTGCGTCTCCTGCGGGGCGTGTGTGCAGGCGTGTCCGACCGCGACGCTGATGGAAAAGTCCGTCATCGACCACGGCCTCGGCGAGCGCCAGGTCAAGACCACCTGCGCCTATTGCGGGGTGGGCTGCGGCTTCACGGCCGAGCTGCAGGGCGAGCGCGTCGTGCGGATGACGCCCGCCAAGGACGGCAAGGCCAACGCGGGGCATTCCTGCGTCAAGGGCCGCTTCGCCTGGGGCTACGCCACCCACCCCGAGCGCATCACCAAGCCGATGATCCGCGGCTCGATCGAGGAGCCCTGGCGCGAGGTGAGCTGGGACGAGGCGATCGGCTACGCCGCCGCCGAGTTCCAGCGCCTGCAGCGCGAGCACGGCCGCAAGGCGGTGGGCGGCATCACCAGCTCGCGCTGCACCAACGAGGAAACCTTCCTCGTCCAAAAGCTCATCCGCACCGCGTTCCACAACAACAACACCGACACCTGCGCCCGCGTCTGCCACTCGCCCACGGGCTACGGCCTCAAGCAGACCTTCGGCACCTCCGCCGGCACGCAGGACTTTCGAAGTGTCGAGGCCGCCGACGTCGTCGTGGTCATCGGCGCCAACCCGACCGACGCGCACCCCGTCTTCGCCTCGCGCCTGAAGCGCCGGCTGCGGGAGGGGGCCGAGCTCGTCGTCGTCGACCCGCGCCGCATCGATCTGGTGCGCAGCCCCCATGTCGAGGCGCGCCATCACCTCCAGCTCCAGCCGGGCACCAACGTCGCGCTGATCAACGCCATGGCGCACGTCGTCGTGACGGAGGGCCTCGTCGACGAGGCCTTCGTCCGCGAGCGCTGCGAGGCCGCGTCCTTCGCCGAGTGGCACGAGTTCATCCGCCGGCCCGAGAACGCGCCGGAGGCGGTGGCCCCCATCACCGGCGTGCCGGCGGACGACATTCGCGCCGCCGCCCGGCTCTACGCCGGCGCCGGCAACGCCGCGATCTATTACGGCCTCGGCGTCACCGAGCACAGCCAGGGCACGACGATGGTGATGGGCATGGCCAACCTCGCCATGGCCACCGGCAATATCGGCCGCCCCGGCGTCGGCGTGAACCCGCTCCGGGGCCAGAACAACGTTCAGGGTGCCTGCGACATGGGCTCGTTCCCGCACGAGCTTTCGGGCTACCGCCCGGTCGGCGACGACGCCGTGCGCGCGCTGTTCGAGGCCGCCTGGGGCGTCGACCTCGACCCCGAGCCGGGCCTGCGCATCCCCAACATGCTGGACGCCGCCGTCGCCGGGCGGTTCAAGGGCCTCTACGTCCAGGGCGAGGACATCGCCCAGTCCGATCCCAACACCCGCCACGTCACGGCGGCGCTCGAGGCCATGGAGTGCGTCGTCGTCCAGGACCTGTTCTTGAACGAGACCGCCGGCTTCGCCCACGTCTTCCTGCCGGGCTCGTCGTTTTTGGAGAAGGACGGCACCTTCACCAACGCCGAGCGCCGCATCAGCCGGGTCAGAAAGGCGCTTGCGCCGCGCGCGGGCCTGCAGGAGTGGGAGGTCACGCAACGCCTCGCCACGGCACTCGGCTATCCGATGCACTACGATCATCCGAGCGAGATCATGGCGGAGATCGCCCGGCTCACGCCGACCTTCGCCGGCGTCGGCTACGAGCTCCTCGACCGGGTGGGGAGCGTGCAGTGGCCCTGCAACGAGGCGGCGCCCGCGGGCACGCCCGTCATGCACACAGGCCGCTTCGTCCGCGGCGAGGGCCGGTTCGTGGCGACCGAGTTCGTGCCGACGGAGGAGAAGACGGGCCCGCGCTTCCCGCTCCTGCTCACCACCGGGCGCATCCTCACCCAGTACAATGTCGGCGCCCAGTCCAGGCGCACGGCCAACAGCGTCTGGCACGACGAGGACGTGCTCGACATCCACCCCTTCGACGCCGAGCAACGCGGCATCCGCGACGGCGAGCGGGTCGCCCTCGCGAGCCGCACCGGCGAGACCACGCTCACCGCCCGGCTCAGCGAGCGGATGGCGCCGGGGGTGGTCTACACCACCTTCCACCACCCCGAGACCGCGGCCAACGTCGTCACCACCGAGCTCTCCGACTGGGCGACGCAATGCCCGGAATACAAGGTGACGGCGGTGCAGGTGCGGCCGACCAACGCCCTTTCCACCTGGCAGGACGAGGCACGCGATGTCCGGCGCCGGACGCATCGCATCGACGTCGCCGCCGGCCGACCGTCGCTCGGCCGAGGGGCCGCCGGCTGACCGTCGCTCGGCCGAGGGGCCGCCGATCGAGGACGCGCCGCAGGCCGAGACCTTCGCGTTCGACGCGCCGCTGACGGCGACCGCGCGGGTGCTTCGCCGCGGCGCCGGGGGCGGCCGCGCCGAGCTCGACCGCCTCGCCGTCGAGACCCCGGTGGCGCTCGCCTACAACGGCGCGGGCCACGTCGTGATGATGGCGAGCCCGGCCGACCTGGTCGACTTCGCCTACGGCTTCTCGCTGGCCGAGGGCGTGGTCGAGCGGGCGCGCGAGATCGCGGCGGTGACGGCGAGCCCGCGCGGCGCCGGCGTCAACCTCGCGATCACCATCCCCGACGCGCGCGCCGACGCGCTGGCGGTGCGCGGGCGCAACCTCGCCGGCCGCACGGGGTGCGGCCTCTGCGGCGTCGCCGAGATCGAGGCGGCGCTGCGTCCCCTGCCCCGTGTCGCCGCCGCGTCACCCGTGCCGCTCGCGGCGATCGACGCGGCGGTGACCGCCCTGCCGGCGCAGCAGCGCGCCAACAAGGAGAGCGGCGCGCTCCACGCCGCCGCCTTCGCCGACCGCGACGGCCACATCCTGGCGTTGCGCGAGGATGTCGGCCGCCACAACGCCCTCGACAAGCTCATCGGATCGCTCGCCCGCACCGGCCACGACCCGGCGGCGGGCTTCGTCGTCGTCACCAGCCGCTGCTCGATGGAGATGGTGCAGAAGACCGCGACCTTCGGCTGCCCCGTCCTCGTCGCCGTCTCCGCCCCCACCGCGCTCGCCGTCGAGCTCGCCGAGCGCGCGGGCCTCACCGTCTGCGCCTTCGCCCGCGGCCGGGGCTGCAACCTCTACAGCCGGCCGGCGGGGGTG
>CAZCVH010000167.1:0-4932 GCA_964502115.1 uncultured Geminicoccaceae bacterium | reverse complement strand
AAGGAGCCGCGGACGTAGCCCGAGGAGGTGAAGAGCGCGAGCTGGCGGGCGGCCTCGCGGTCGCCGAGATCGCCTTCGCCCTCGCCGCCGCCGAGGCTGTCGCCGCGCAACTCGTTCGGGTCGACGTTGGCGAGGTCGGTGCGGTCCAGGTACGAGATGGCGAGCTCGCGGAAGATGTAGTCGATGACCGAGGTCGCCATCTTGATGGTGTCGTTGCCCTGGACCGGCCCCGACGGGTCGAAGCGGGTGTAGGAGAAGGCCTCGACGAACTCCTCGAGCGGCACGCCGTATTGCAGGCCGATCGAGATCGCCATCGCGAAGGAGTTCATCAACGAGCGGAAGGCCGCGCCTTCTTTGTGCATGTCGACGAAGATCTCGCCGAGCGCGCCGTCCTCGTACTCGCCGGTCCTGAGATAGACCTTGTGGCCGCCGACGACGGACTTCTGGGTGTAGCCCTTGCGGCGGTTGGGGAGCTTACGGCGCTCGGCGATGATGCGCTCGACGACGCGCTCGGTCACCTGCACGACGTTGTTGGTGGGCGTGCGCTCCTCCTCGTCGTCGTCCTCGTCGTCGCCCAGCACCAGCGCCTGCAGCGGCTGGGAGAGCTTGGAGCCGTCGCGGTAGAGCGCCATCGCCTTGAGCCCCAGCTTCCAGGCCTGGAGATAGGCGTCCTTGCAGTCCTCGACGGTGGCGTGGCGCGGCATGTTGATGGTCTTGGAGATCGCGCCCGAGATGAAGGGCTGCGCCGCCGCCATCATCTTGATGTGCGAGGACGCCGCCAGGTAGCGCACACCGATGCGCCCGCACGGGTTGGCGCAGTCGAAGACGGCCAGATGCTCGTCCTTCAGGTGCGGCGCGCCCTCGACCGTCATCGCCCCGCAGACGTGGGTGTTGGCGGCCTCGATCTGCGCCCGCGAGAAGCCGAGCGCGCGCAGCATGTCGAAGCTCGGGTCGGCCAGCTGCTTGTCGGTGAAGCCGAGCACCCGGCGGCAGAACTCCTCGCCGAGGGTGAAGCGGTTGAAGACGTATTTGATGTCGAAGGCGGCGGGGAGCGCCGCTTCGACCGTCGCCAGCACCTCGGCGGTGAAGCCGCGGGCGCGCAGGGCCGCGTGGTCGATGCCCGGAGCACCTTCGAGCGTGCCGTGGCCGACGGCGTAGCGCACGATGGCGTCGATCTCGGCCTCGTCGTAGCCCAGCGTCGCCAGCGCCTGCGGCACCATGCGGTTGATGATCTTGAAGTAGCCGCCGCCGGCGAGCTTTTTGAACTTCACCAGCGCGAAGTCGGGCTCGATGCCGGTGGTGTCGCAGTCCATCACCAGGCCGATGGTGCCGGTGGGCGCGATCACCGAGACTTGCGCGTTGCGCACCCCGTTGCGCTCGGCGAGCTCGAGGGCGTGGTCCCAGGACGCGCGCGCCGCACCGGCGAGCTCGGGCAAGGGGCAGCCCTCCTCGTCGAGGGCGAGGGGGGCGGTGTGCAGCCGCTCGTAGCCCTCGGTGAGCCCGTGGGCGGCGCGGCGGTGGTTGCGGAGCACCCGGAGCGTGGCCTCGCGGTTGGCCTCGTAGCCGGCGAAGGGGCCGAGTTCGCCCGCCATCTCGGCCGAGCTGCCGTAGGCCGTCCCGGTCATGATGGCGGTGAGCGCACCGGCGAGCGCGCGGCCCTCGTCGCTGTCGTAGCCGAGGCCCAAGGACATCACGAGCCCGCCGAGATTGGCGTAGCCGAGGCCGAGGGTGCGGTAGCGCCAGGAGAGCTCGGCGATCCGGGCGGCGGGGAACTGCGCCATGAGGACGGAGATCTCGAGCACGATCGTCCACAGCCGCACGGCGTGCATGTAGCGCTCGAGGTCGAAGCCGTCCTTCGTGCGGAACGCCATCAGGTTCAACGACGCCAGGTTGCACGCCGTGTCGTCGAGGAACATGTACTCCGAGCACGGGTTGGACGCGTTGATGCGGCCGGCGTTCGGGCAGGTGTGCCAGTCGTTGATGGTGGTGTCGAACTGGATGCCCGGATCGGCCGACGACCAGGCGGCCAGCGCCACCTTGTCCCAGAGCTCGCGGGCCTTGAGCGTCTTGGCGGGCTTGTGGTCGATGCGGCGGGTGAGCGTCCAGTCGCCGTTGCCGACGACGCGGTTCAAGAAGTCGTCGGTGACGCGGATCGAGTTGTTGGAGTTCTGCCCGGAGACGGTGACGTAGGCCTCGCTGTCCCAGTCGGCCTCGTAGGTCGGGACCTCGATGGCGCTGTAGCCCTGTTTGGCGTAGAGGATCGCGGTCTGCAGCGCCTGCTCGGGCAGCAAAGCCTTGCGGCCGGCCTTGATCGCGCGGCGAAGATCGGCGTTGCGGGCGGGATCGAAGCGGTCGTCGCCGTCGGCCACCCCGTCGTGGCAGGCGTGGAGGATGGCGTTGAGGTGGCGCTCGAGCAGCTTCGAGCCGGCGACCAGGGCGGCCACCTTCTGCTCCTCGATGACCTTCCACATGACGTAGGCTTCGATGTCGGGATGGTCGGCGTCGACCACGACCATCTTGGCGGCGCGCCGCGTCGTCCCGCCCGACTTGATCGCCCCGGCGGCGCGGTCGCCGATCTTGAGAAACGACATCAAGCCGGACGACTTGCCGCCGCCGGAGAGCGGCTCGCTCTCGGCGCGCAGGCTCGAGAAGTTGGTCCCGGTGCCGGAGCCGTATTTGAAGAGCCGCGCCTCGCGGACCCACAGGTCCATGATGCCGCCGTCGTTCACCAGGTCGTCGTCGATCGACTGGATGAAGCAGGCGTGCGGCTGGGGGTGCGCGTAGGCCGTCTCGGAGGGGCGGACCTCGCCCGTGTCCGGATCGGCGATCCAGTGGCCCTGGGCCGGGCCGTCGATGCCGTAGGCCCAGTTCAGCCCGGTGTTGAACCATTGCGGGCTGTTGGGGGCGGCGACCTGCAGCGCCAGCATGGCGCGCAGCTCGTCGTAGAAGGCGCGGGCGTCGTCCTCGCCGTCGAAATAGCCGCCCTTCCAGCCCCAATAGGTCCAGGTGCCGGCGAGCCGGTCGAACACCTGCTTGGCCGAGATCTCGCCGCCGATGCGCTCGTCCGCCGGCAGCTCGGCGAGGGCGTCGTCGTCGGGCACCGAGCGCTGCAGCCACGCCGGCACGCCGGCCTCAGGAACGCGCTTCAGCTTGGCCGGCACGCCGGCCTTTCTGAAGTACTTCTGGGCGAGGACGTCGACGGCGACCTGCGACCAGGCCGCCGGCGCCTCCATGTCGGCGAGCCGGAAGACGGTCGAGCCGTCGGGGTTACGGATCTCGCTGGTGGCACGGCGGAAGGCGATCGCGGCGTAAGCGTCGCGGTCGCGCTCGGTGAACCGTCGTTCGATCTTCATGGGCGCTCGGCTCCCCAGTCGTGACTACCCGCGTCCTCGCCTCTACCTCCGCTCCAGCACCCTGAGGTTGCTGGAGGCGGTCGGGTCGTTCCATGTTGTCCACAAGGCGGGGAAAGCGGCGGCCGCAGGTCCTCGCCGCCGTTTCCACCCACCGACTCAAACCCATCGGCGGCCCCATATCTAGACCCGAATCGCAGGCGCGCCGCTAAATCTTGTGGAAAAGCCTCCATCCACACGTGCGGAGTCTAGCACGACCCCGCGCCCGTGTTGAGCGGAGCGGTCCGAGCGTGCCGCTCCATGCAAAGTTATCCCCAGATTTTCCCGGCGCGTGTACGGAGCCCGCGCTCCACTCCGCCGGAGCTGAGGCGTACTCCAGCGCTGGAGCAGGCCGCGGCGGCCGCCGCGACCGCGACCTTCGGCGGGTGGACCGCCGCCGGGCGCCGGCCCATATTTGACGAATTCTCGGAGGGAAAACCGCATGCTGCGTTGGTTGAGCTTCAACCGTGTCGGCACCTGGATCTTCACCCGCCGCCACGGCGAGCTCGTCGGCGAGGACGAGACCGGCAACATCTACTACCGCGAGCGCAGCGCCAAGGATTGGCGGCGCGAGCGCCGCTGGGTGGTTTACGCCGACGACGTCGAGCCCGAGGGTTCGATGGTGCCGCCGGGCTGGGACGGCTGGCTCCACCGCCGCCTGCGCTTCGCCCCGAGCGAGAAGCCGTTGCCGGCGCCACGCTGGGAGCGCGAGCACATCCCGAACCTCTCCGGCACCGCCGAGGCCTACGTTCCCGCCGGCCACGTCAAGCGCGGCGGCCAGCGCCACCACGCCACCGGCGACTACGAGGCCTGGACCCCCGGCGGCTGACGCGCGCCGGCGCCGGCGCCACCTCGACGCCGTGACCGCACCGGAGGGGCCATGGGCGAGCTGTTCGCACCGTCTCGCCACCGCTTCGACGTCGACGCCTACTACCGCATGGCCGAGACCGGCATCCTGCCGCGCGACGCCCGCGTCGAGCTGATCGACGGCGAGGTCCTCGATAGGGTCCCGATCGGCAGCGAGCACACCGGCACGACCAACCGGCTCACCCGTTTCTTCGCCGGCATGGCGGCGAGCGGTCGCGCGGTCCTCGGCGTGCGGAGCCCGTTGCGGATCGACGCGCGCAACGAACCGCAGCCCGACCTGATGCTGCTCGCCCCGCGCGCGGACGATTACGCGCACGCCCACCCGACCCCCGCCGACGTGCTGCTGCCGGTCGAGGTGGCGGCCACCTCGCTCGCCTTCGACCGCGACGTGAAGGGCCCGCTCTACGCCCTTGCCGGCGTTCGGGAACTCTGGCTCGTCGACCTCGACGCCGGGGCCATCCACCTCCACCGCCGCCCGAGTGGAGCCGGCTGGCGCGAGCGCGCGCGTCACACCACCGGCCCGCTCGCTCCCGCAGCCCTGCCGGACGCCGCGATCGACGTCGCCGCGCTGTTCGACTGACCTCACCCCCCAGTTCGGCCTTGTCCCGGGCGCCGCGTTCGGTTTCGCTCGGCCCGTCGACAAGGGACGCTTCGAGCCGTGAGTTCGACGACGCCG
>CAZCVH010000166.1:0-4934 GCA_964502115.1 uncultured Geminicoccaceae bacterium | reverse complement strand
CGAGCGCGCCGGCTGACCGCGCTTGATGATCGCCTCGGTGGGCGTCACCCCGGCCGCGATGGCCCGGGCCTTGGCGGCGGCGACGATGTCGCCGGCGTAGCCCTTGAGGGCGTCGTCGGGGCGGTCCATCGGCCCGCGTGCGCGGACCATCGAGAGCGAGGCCTCGAGCGGGCTGTGGTGACGGAAGACGCACAGGAGCGAGAGCTCGGCGTCGAAGCGCTCGGCGAGCTCGAGCGCGGTCTCGAGCGCGCGCCCCGCACCTTCGGAGCCGTCGAGCGGCACCAGGATCTTCGCGAACACGGCCGGCGCCCCTCCCCTCTAACCGAAGGCGAGATCGCGCAGAAAGAGCGCGATCTGCGGGAACAGGATCAAGGCGGCGCTGACGCCGAGCAGGATGAGCACGAAGGGCGGCGTGCCGCGAACGACGTCGATGTAGGGCCGTTTGAAGACGGCGATGGCGGTGAAGATGTCACAGCCGAAGGGTGGCGTCGCCGAGCCGATCGCCACCTGCAGCGTGACGATGACGCCGACCAGCACCGGATCGAGCCCGGTCGCCTGCACCAAGGGCGCGAAGATCGGCACCATGACCAGGATGACGACGATCGGGTCGACGAACATGCAGCCGACGAAGAAGGCGATCGAGATCGCCACCAGCACCATCGTCGGCCCGGCCTCGGCGAGACCGAGGGCGGCGATGATCTCCTGCGGGATCTGGGCGAAGGAGATCGCCCAGGAGAAGGCGGCACCGATGCCGACCAGGATGAAGACCACCGCGGTGATCAGCCCCGTCGACATCGCGATCTCCCAGAGCTGCGCCAGCTTCAAGGACCGAAAGACGACGAACTCCAGGACGAAGGCGTAGAGCACGCAGACGGCGGCGGCCTCGGTCGGGCTGAAGATGCCGCCGTAGATGCCGCCGACGATGATGACCGGAAAGCCGAGCGGCCAGACCGCGCGCTTCATGACGTCGAGGCGCTCGGCCCGGGTCGACTTCGCCAGCGTCGGGATGTCGTGGCGGTAGGCGTAGGCCACCGAGTAGGCGGAGAAGAGCGCCAGGATCAAGAGGCCGGGCCCGACCCCGGCGATGAAGAGCTCGGAGATCGAGGTGCCGGAGACGACGCCGTAGACGATCATCGCGATCGACGGCGGGATCAGCATGGCGATGTCGCTGGCGTTGACGATCAGCGCCAGGACGTAGCTGTCCTTGTAGCCGGCCTCGAGCATGCGCGGGCGCAACGGCCCGCCGATGGCGACGACGGTGGCCTGGGTCGAGCCGGAGACGGCGCCGAAGAGCGTGCAGGTGGCGGCCGCGGTGACGCCGAGCCCGCCCTTGGCGTGGCCGACGAACTTCATGATCAGGTCCAACAGCCGGTCGGCGGAGTGGCCCTTGGTGATGATGTCGGCGGCGAGGATGAACATCGGCACCGCGGTCAGCGCGGCCGGGCGGATGCCGCCCAGCATCTGCTGGATCATGATGTCCGGCGAGACGCCCTGAAAGAAGCCGATGAACGCCACGAAGGTCGCCGCCACCAGCGGGATCATCATCGGAAAGCCGAGCAGCAAGAGGACGACCATCGTCGCGATCATGGCGAGCGTCATCGCGACGTCTCCTCAGACCTGCTGCTCGCCCGCGTCGTCGTAGCTGTCGACCGTGGTGGCCGACAGGTAGACGTCACGCTCGGTGAGGTTGCGCACCGCCCCCATCAGGTACTGCAGCCCGGTGACGGCGAAGCCGATCGGCACCCAGACATAGGCCCACCAGATCGGCACCTGCAGCGCCGGGAAGACGCGGCCGCTGGCGGCGACGCTGGCGACGTAGCTCGAGGCGTACCAGGCGAGCGCGAGCATGGTGAGGCCCGTCACCACGCAGATCACCGTCATCAACAGCTTGCGGCCCTTGTCCGGCAGGGCGTCGTAGAGCGCCGTCATGCGGATGTGCCGGCCCTGGCGCGCGGCGTAGCCGATGCCGACGAAGGTGATGAGCACGATGAGGAACTGGTTGAGCTCGTCGGAGAAGTAGAGGCTCCGGTCGAAGACGAAGCGGCCGACGACGTTGCCGATGGTGTTGACCGCCATCAACAGGACGCCCGCCGCCAACAGGATGCCCTCGAACCCGGCGAGCGCGCGGTCGAGCCACGCGAGCGGCCGGAACGCGAAGGCGGGGGCCGCCCGATGCGAGGCCATGGCGGTCTCCTGGCTGGGCCCGGCGGCGCGGCCGCCGGACGCGTCGGACGCGTCGGACGCGCGGACCTAGTCGACCGCGGCCTTCGCCGCCTCGACGTCCGCCTTGAACCGCTCGAGGATCTCGGCCGCCCGCCCGCCGGCCATCTCGACATATTCCGCCTCCACGGCCGCGGCGGCCTCGCGGAAGGGCTGGCGCTCGTCGTCGCCGAGGCGGATGACCTCCATCTCGGGCTTGGCCTCGAGGATCTTGTCGAGCGCGTCCTGGGCGAGGGTCTCCTGGTACTCGACGATGTGCTCGAACGCCTGCGACCGCGCGCTCGCCAGGATGTCGCGCTCCTCCTCCGCAAGCCCGTCGTACCAGGCCAGATTGCCGACGATCGTCGTCGTGTAGGTGTTGTGGCCGGTGAAGACGATGTAATCGGTGACCTCGTACATCTTCGTCGATTCGACGAAGAACATCGGGTTCTCCTGGCCACCGATCATGTTGAGCTGCAAGGAGCTGTAGACCTCACCCCAGGGCAAGGGCGTGGGCGTGGCGCCGAAGGCGTTGTAGGTCTCGACCAGCAGGGGCGAGGTCATGACGCGGAACTTGACGCCGTCGAGGTCCTCGCGCGAGCGCACGGGCTCCTTCGTGGTCATCACGAACTCGCCCTCGGGGTAGAAGTCGATCGCGGCGAGCCCCTGCTCCTCGAACAGCGGAGCGAAGCCCTCGCGGATGAGCCGGCTGTTGCGGAAGAACTCGTCGAGGACGGCGTCGTCCTCGGGCAACAGGTACGGCACCGAGAAGACCTGGATCTCGGGGATGATGCTGCCGGTGAAGCCGGGCGAGGCGTTGGCCAGCTGGAGCACGCCGGCCTGGGTGAGCTCGGTGACGTCGGCGCTCTCGCCGAGGGTGCCGTAGGGGTAGACGGTGACGGTGATCTCGCCGCCGCTCTCGGCCTCGACGACCTCCTTGAACTTGGTGGCGTAGACGCCCTGGACCTCGTGGATCGCTTCCTCGAGCGCGAATTTCCATTCCGCCGCGCCGGCCGTCGCCGGCGCCGCGAGCGCCACCGCCGCGGCGAGACCGACCCCGCCCAACCGAGCCTTGACCATCGTCCTCTCCCTCGAACGTCGCTTGCCGCGTCGCCTCGTCCGGGCGACGATAAAGGGGGCAGGTTCGCTTACAAGCGCGAAATGTATCTCTCGCCGCGCGCACCTTGGTGTGAGCACGGCGTGGGCAATTGACGCCGCCGTGTCGAGCATCGAGGACGGGCACGTCGCGGCAGGGGACGGCGGCATGGACGACGCGCTCGCACGCTCGATCGACCTGCTCGACGCGCTGGTCGGCTTCGACAGCGTCTCGCGCGCGCCCAATTTGGAGATCGTCGGCTTCATCGCGGCGTATCTGCAGCGCCTCGGCGTCGAGGCCCATCTCGTCTACGACGACGGCGGCCATCGCGCCAACCTGTTCGCCAGCATCGGCCCCGACGTCGAAGGCGGCGTCGTCCTCGCCGGCCATACCGACGTGGTGCCGACGGTGGGACAGGACTGGGCGCTGCCGGCCTTCGAGCTCACCGCCCGCGACGGCCTGCTCTACGGCCGCGGCACCACCGACATGAAGGCCTTCCTCGCGATCGCCCTGGCGGTCGCGGCGGACGCCACGGCGCGGCCGCTGGCGCGCCCCCTCCACCTCGCGCTCACCTACGACGAGGAGCCGGGCTCGCTCGGCGCGCCCGACCTCGCCCGCTTCATCGCCGAGCTGGGGGTGCGGCCGGAGGCCGTCATCGTCGGCGAGCCGACCGGCCTCGAGCCCGTCGCGGGCCACAAGGGCGGGCTCGAGCTCGTC
The DNA here is from genome assembly GCA_964502115.1 of uncultured Geminicoccaceae bacterium. Lineage (GTDB taxonomy): Bacteria > Pseudomonadota > Alphaproteobacteria > Geminicoccales > Geminicoccaceae > JAAAPF01. The sequence goes on along the minus strand of CAZCVH010000166.1, from coordinate 922 downwards.
ACCCGCATCGAGGGCTTCGCCTGCCACTCCTCCGACCCGCGCCAAGGGGTGAGCGCGCTCGACCACGCCCTGCGCTTCATCGCCGAGATCGACCGGCTCGGCGCCGAGCTCGCCGCTTGCGCGCCCCCGGATTCGCCCTTCGATCCGCCGGCGAGCACCGTCAATGTCGGCCGCCTCGAGGCCGGCACCGCGCGCAACATCGTCGCCGGCAGCGCCCGCTTCGAGTGGGAGGTCCGCCTCACCCCGCCCGACGACGCCCGGACGATCTACGCCCGCATCCGGCGTCTGGTCGACGAGCGGCTCTTGCCGGCGATGCGCGCGCGCTTTGCCGACGCCCGCATCGAGACCGAGATCGAGGCGACCTATCCCGGCCTCGAGGTCGTCGCCGACGGCCCCGCCCTCGCCCTCGCCCGCCGCCTCACCGGCGCCGCTGGCCACCGGGTCGTCGCCTTCGGCACCGACGCCGGCTGCTTTCAGCGAGCCGGCCTGCCGACCGTGGTGCTGGGTCCCGGCCACATCGACCAGGCCCACAAGCCCGACGAGTTCATCGCGGTGAGCGAAGTCGAGCGCGGGCTCGCCCTTCTCTACCGCCTGCTCGACGCGTTGCAGAGCCCGCGATGAGGATCGTCGCCCGGAGCCCGACGCCGCTCGCCTTCGACGCCGGTCCGACCGCCCGGCGGCTCGGCCTGCTCGCGCTGGCCACCGATCTCACCGTCGAGCTCGACGCCGCCGCCGTCACCCGCGAGCTCGACGTCGCCGTCCACGTCACCCGCCTCGCCTTCACCAACCCGGTCACCGCCGCCAGCCTCGAGGCGATGGCGCCCGAGCTCGCCGGCGCGGCCGCCCGGATCCTGCCCGGCGAGCGGCTCGACGCCGTCGCCTTCGCCTGCACCTCGGCCTCGGCCGCGATCGGCGACGACGC
>CAZCVH010000165.1:0-4958 GCA_964502115.1 uncultured Geminicoccaceae bacterium | reverse complement strand
GGCTCGTCCTGCTTGAAGCGCTCGATCGTATCGGCAACGAGTGCGAAGTAGCTGCCCTGGTTGTGGGTCACCGTATCGCCGAGGCCGTACTCGGGGATCTGATGCTCGATGACCCGCTCGCAGCCCCAGCCGGGGTTACAGCCGGTGAGGTCGGCGGTGCCGTTACCGTCGCTGTCGAACAGCGCGGCGATCTCCGGGTCCTGGAACTGCTCAAGGCTGGTGATGCCGTGCTCCTCGGCGGTCGCCTTGTCGATCAGGTAGCCCTGCAGGACGTTCTCGACGAAAACGCCGAGGCGCTCGAGATCCTCGTCGCCGCCGGAATTTTCGTAGAAGGACTCGTGCAGGATGCGCCAGTGCACGGCGGTGAAGTCGGCGTCACCGTTGGCGAGCGCCACGTGCAGCGAGCCGTATTCGCCGAGCTCCAGCGGCGTCGACACCTCGTAGCCGAGCTGCTCCAGGCCTTCGAAGAGGATTAAGTGTTGGAACAGCTCCTCGGCCGTGGTGGTGATGATCGGCTGGACGCTCTTGCCCTCGCCGGGCAGCTCCTGGGCCATGGCCGGCGACGCCGCGAGCGCCAGGGCCGCCGAGCCGATCAGCAGTCGGGTGCGCAGGTTCAATGGCTTACTCCCTAGTGATGACGATCAAGTGGCAACGATGCGCCGGAACCGATCGCTCGGCTCAGGCGGCGGGCCGCGACGACGTGTCCGCCGCCGGCGCGCTCCGTGGTTGGAAACGCCGCCAGAGCTTGAGGGTTGCCCCCAAGGGCCCGACTTCGGCCGGCGAGCGCCGTCCGGTCTCGCGCTCTTCGGCGCCGAGCGCCTGGGTCATGCGGTCGAGCACGATCGCCAACAGCACGATGCCGACACCGCCGACGGTGGCGAGGCCCATGTCGAGCCGGCCGATGCCGCGCAACACCATCTGGCCGAGCCCGCCGACCGAGATCATCGAGGCGATGACCACCATCGACAGCGCCAGCATCAGCGTCTGGTTGACGCCGGCCATGATGGTCTTGGTCGCGAGCGGCAGCTGCACCTTGTAGAGCAGTTGACGCCTGGACGCGCCGAAGGCGGTGGCGGCTTCGATGACGTCGGTCGGCACTTGGCGGATGCCGAGGTTGGTCAAGCGGATCAGCGGCGGCAGCGCGAAGATGATGGTGACGACGACGCCCGGGACGTTACCGATGCCGAACAGCATCACGATCGGCACCAGGTAGACGAAGGCCGGTGTCGTCTGCATGGTGTCGAGCACCGGCCGCATGATGCCCTGCAGGCGGTCGCGCCGCGACATCGCGATGCCGGTGGGCAGGCCGATGGCGATGCAGAAGAAGACGGCGGTGAGCACGATCGCCAGCGTGATCATCGCCTGCTCGTAGGCCCCGATGATGCCCATCACGAAGAAGGCGATCGCGGTGCCGAGCGCCAGCCGTCGCCCGGCGACCTGCCAGCCGATCAACGCCAGGATGGCGATCATGACCAGCGCCGGCGGCGCGGTCAGCAACGCCTCGAGAAAGCTCAGCACCTGGTCGATCGGCCAGCGGATGGCCTGAAAGACGGCACGGAAGTTGTCGACCAGCCAATCCAAGCCGGTATCGACCCAGTCGTCGAAGGGGATCCGCAGCTGCTCGAACGGGTCGAGGATATCCTGCAAGCTCATGCGGCACGCTCCTGCTCGTCGATGCCGGCAAGGGCTTCGAGAAGAATGGCACGCGACACGGTGCCGATGTAGCGGCCGTCACCGTCGACGACCGGCAGTGGCGTGGGCGCGCGCGCCACGTCGGTGAGCACGGCGCTGAGCGCCTGATCCGCGCGCAGCGGCTGCACGTCGGGGACGCGCGCCGCGGCGAGGTCCTGGCCGTCGCGGCGCGCTCGGTCGAGCGACTGGAGGGTGACGATCCCACCGTACTGCTGATGGCGGTCGACGAGCACGGCGAACTCGCGTTCCTGTCGGCGCAGGCGTTCGATGGCGGACTCCACCCCCTGACCGGCGCGCTCGATCAGCGTCACCTGCATCCGGCGGGCGATGTCGGCGACGGTGAGGATCTTCGAGACGTCGACGCCCGAAAAGAAGCTGCTGACGTATTCGTCGGCGGGGTTGGCGAGGATTTCGTCGGGCGTGCCGACCTGCACCACCCGGCCGCCTTCCATGATGGCGATGCGGTCGCCGATGCGCATGGCCTCGTCGAGGTCGTGGCTGATGAAGACGACGGTGCGCTGGTTCTCGGCCTGCAGCTTCAACAGCTCGTCCTGCATCTCGCCGCGGATGAGCGGATCGAGCGCGGAGAACGCTTCGTCCATCAGCATGATGCCGGGATCGTTGGCGAGCGCGCGGGCGAGGCCGACGCGCTGCTGCATGCCGCCGGAGAGCTCGTCGGGAAAACTCTGGGCGTTGGGGGCGAGGCCGACCTGCTCGAGCGCGGCCATCGCGCGCTCCTGGCGCTGCGGCTTGGCGACGTTGGCGAGTTCGAGGCCGAAGGCGACGTTGTCGAGCACGCGCAGGTGCGGCAACAGCGCAAAGGACTGGAACACCATGCTCATGTCGCGCCGGCGCAGCTCGATCAGCTGCTGCTCCGACATCTGCGCGATATCTTCACCCTCGACCAGGACCTCGCCCGACGTCGGCTCGATCAACCGATTCAACAGCCGCACGAGAGTCGACTTGCCGGAGCCGGACAACCCCATGATCACGAAGACCTCCCCTTCGTGGATCTCGAAGCTGGCGTGATCGACGCCGACGGTCTGCTGGGTGCGCTGGAAGATCACGTCCTTGTTCAGGCCGTCGCGCAGTAGTTTCAACGCTTCCTGGGGCCTGCCACCGAAAATCTTCGTGAGGTCGCGCACCACCAGCTTGGCGCTCGACTCCGGCACATGGGACATCGATTCATCCGCGTCGTGGGCATTGCATCGAAGCAACCAGTTTCTTCGCCGGGGGTCAACGCCACCCGGCCACGTCCTCCCGGCGAAGCCCGCCCCACTGGCGAACGACGACCGCATCGTCATCATCGGCTCAACATCGGAATAATCAAGCCCGGCATCGGGCACTCGCCTCAGCGCGGTAGCCGGGCCTGCGCGGCGCGGCGCCAGCGCTCTCCCGCGGCCGCGGGCGTGGCGCCGTGAAACGCGCCGTCCTCGAACGCCCACGAGCGAACGACCTCGTTGGTCGGGCGGCCCGGAATGTCGACCGGATAGTGCCGCCGAAAGCTCGCGGTCAAGCGGCCGGTGACGATCCGCAGGCGGTCGACCACCGCGCCGTCGTCGAGGCGGATCGTCGCAACGACGTCCCAGCCGTCGCCGCGCTCGGCGAAGAGGGCGAGGTGAACCGCCGGCAGCGGGCGGTCGCCGCCGTGCTCGACCGCGAGCGCGGCATCGCGGCGGCCATCGCCGTCGATGTCGCCGAATGCCATCGCACCCGCGCGCCCGGGTTCGGCCTGCGCGACGGCGGCGATGAGCAGGCCGAGCGCGACGGCCAGGCGAGCGGCGACGGCCAAAGCGAGCGTGGACGAGCACATGACCGCCACGATCGCGCGGGGCGGTAGAGAAAGCGTGAAGGCGATCGGGCCGCGGGCCGCAGGCGTGGAACGAGGCGGATGGTTCGCCGCGCGCGCGACGGCCGTTCGCCATGCGGTAGCGTTCGCGGCAAGCCGTCGCCCGCTCTCACGACGTCAAGTCACGGGCTTCGTCGGGCTCGACGGGGCGAAAACCCTTGCGCCCGCGGCGGGCGCGGGTGTGCCGCCGCGCCAGCGCCGGGATCCCGCCCGCGCGGATCCCGGCCGAGCTTACGCGTTCAGCCGAGGCGCTTTTCCACCTCTTGCCAATTCACCAGGTGATCGAGCCACGCCTGGACGTAATCGGGACGGCGATTACGATAATCGAGATAATAGGCGTGTTCCCAGACGTCGATGCCCATCAACGCCTTCTTGCCGTGCATCAGCGGGTTTTCGCCGTTCGGTGTCTTCATGACGTCGAGCTTGTCGCCGTCGAGGACGAGCCAGCCCCAGCCGGAACCGAACTGGCCGACGGCGGTCGCCTTGAAGACCTCCTTCATCTTGTCGAGCGAGCCGAAGTCGTTCTCGATCCGACGACGCAACTCGCCCTGCGGTTGCTCCGCATCCTTTTTCATGATCGGCCAGAACAGGCTGTGGTTCCAGTGCTGGCCGGCCTGGTTGACGATGCCCTGATTGCCCGCCTTGAAGCCTTCGACGACGACCTCGTCGAGGCTCTTGTTCGCCATGTCGGTGCCCTCGACCAGGTTGTTGAGGGTGGTGACGTAGGCGTTGTGGTGCTTACCGTGGTGGAGTTCGAGCGTCTCGCGCCCCATGTACGGCTCGAGCGCATCGTGCGCATAGGGCAGCGCCGGCAGTTCGAAAGCCATGTTTCCTCCCGGTGTATAGGATGCGAGCGACGATCGGACACATACGCGCGCGACCGACGATGTCAAACCAACGCTCCCCGCACCGGTTCCGTTCCCCGGCCGAGTTCGATCCTGTGGCCGAGCTGCGCGCCCACGACCGCGACCGCTTCTTACAGGTGGTGTTCGCGTCGAGCCCGGCGCGGCCGGCGCTGTTGGCGCTCTTCGTGTTCAACCTGGAGCTGGCCCGCATCGCCGATCACGTCCGCGAGCCCATGGCCGGGCTGATCCGGCTGCAGTGGTGGCGCGACGCGATCACGGCGCTGGCGCGCGGCGCCCCGCCGGCGCATCCCGTGCTCGACGCCATGGCCGCAGCGGAGCTCACGGGCCGCCTCGACCCGGACGCGCTCACCGCCCTCGTCGACGCCCGCGAAGTCGAGGTCGACGCCACCCCGCTGAAGCGCGTCGACGACCTCGAAGCCCATGCCCGCGCCACCGCCGGCGGCCTCAACGCGCTCGCGGCCGGCGCACTCGGCCTCGACGCGGCGCGGGTCGACGCCGCCCGCGAAGTCGAGGTCGACGCCACCCCGCTGAAGCGCGTCGACGACCTCGAA
>CAZCVH010000164.1:0-5022 GCA_964502115.1 uncultured Geminicoccaceae bacterium | reverse complement strand
CCTTCTGATCCGTAGTCAGACGCTCTATCCGTTGAGCTACGGGCGCTCACGCGAGGCGCGTGGATAGCGGAGCGGTGGCGGCTTGGCAAGACCGCGGCGGCGTGCGGCGACGGTGCTCAGCAGCGGCCGCGGGTGGTCGCGCCGCCGTCGCGCCAGGCCAGCATGCCGAGGCTCAGAAGCGCGCCGTGGAAGGCGAGGCCGAGCACCGCCGGATAGCTGAGCTGCCAGGCCAGGGCCGCGGCGAAGGCCATGAACGCCAGCGCCGCGACGTAGCCGCGCGCGCGCAGCGCTTCGATGTCGAGCCCGAAGCGCCACCAGAGGACGCGCACGCCGACGGCGATCAAGAGCGCCTTCACCAGCGCCATGCCGCGCAGCAGTCGGGCGAGCTCCGGATCGGCGGCGAGACGCGCGCTCGGATCGCCGACGATCAGGCCGACCGCGGCGCCGAAGGCGACGGCGAGCACGAGGCGGCCGCGCCAACCGGTTCCGGCCAGACGGGACCAGAGCGGACGGGTCGGCGTCGTCTCGGGAATGGAGGCCATGGTGGCGCTCCCTCCTCGTCGTCTGCATCGCGGCAGTGTATCGATGTCACCGCCGGGCGCAAAGCGGACCCCCTCGTCCGCCGCGCGCCCCGACGGAGGACGGTGATGAAGCCCGAGGAGCGCTTCGCCATCGCGGAATGGCTCGCCCGCGAAAGCCTCGCGGGCGGCACCGGCGAAGCGCTGCTCGAGGGCTTCGCGGCACGGCTCGAGGCGGCGGGGATGCCGTTGTTGCGGGCCTCGGCGACCCTGCAGTCGCTCGATCCCGTCGTGGGCGCGTTGCTCTTTCGGTGGTGGCGGCCGGACGGTCGCGCCGAGTGCGAGAGCTTTCGCCGGCCCGCCGACGGCGGCGGTCTCGAAGCCTGGCCGAACACGCCCTTCTACGCGCTTTACCACGGCGACGCGCCGCGACTGCGCTACCGCCTGGCGGACCCCGCGGCGGCCGCGGCGTTCCCGCTCCTCGGCGAGCTGCGCGCCGCCGGCGCCACCGACTACGTCGCGATCAAGGTGGCGTTCGGCGCGGCGGGTGCGGGCGAGGGCGTGCTGTCGTCGTGGACCACCGACCGGCCGGGCGGCTTCACCGCGGACGATCTGGCCGATCTCGAAGCGCTCTGGCCGATGTTCCACCTCGCGCTGCACACCGCCGCCCTGAGCGCGGGCGCGGCGACGCTCTTGACCACCTATCTCGGCCGCGCCACCGCGCGGCGGGTGCTCGCGGGCGCGGTCCAGCGCGGCGTGCCCGGCCGCCTCGACGCGGTCCTGTGGGCGAGCGATCTCGCCGGCTTCACCCGGCTCGCCGACACGCAATCGCAGGATCGGGTCATCGACCTCCTCAACGCCTACGCCGAGATCGCCGTGGACGCCGTGACCGAGGCGGGCGGGGAGGTCTTGAAGTTCATGGGCGACGGCCTGCTCGCCGTCTTCGACCGGGCGACGCTCGCGGACGCGCCCGCCGTGGCGCTCCGCGCCGCGGAGACCGCGCTCGCCGGCGTCGAGACGCTGGGCACGGCGCGCACCGCCGCCGGCCTGCCGACGACGCGGCTGCGCATCGCCCTGCACGTCGGTGAGGTCTTCTACGGCAATGTCGGCGCGCGCTCGCGGCTCGACTTCACCGTCGTCGGCCCGGCGGTGAACGAGGCGGCGCGGCTCTGCGACATGTGCCGCTCGCTCGATCAGGAGCTGGTGCTCTCGGCCGCCTTCCACGCCGCCTTCCACGCCGACCCCGAGACGCCGCGCGACCGCCTCGTCGGGCTCGGGCGCTACGCGCTTCGCGGCGTCGCCCGACCGCAGCACCTCTTCACGCTCGATCGCACCGACGCGTGACGCCCTCGTCGCGGGCTGGCCAGCCGGCGCACATCGTGGTTACGTCGCGCGGTCGGTGAGCGCACGAGGAGGACGCCCGTGATCTCGAAGCTGCGTGGAACGGCGCGTGCCGTGGTGGCCGCCCTGGCGCTGGTCGTCGGTGGCCACGCCGCGGCGCAGGTGCCCGAGGACGTGCTCGTCGTCGCCCAGATCGCCGAGCCCAAGTCGATGGACCCGCACGCGGTCACCGCGGTCAACGACTTCCGCATCCTGGTCAACCTCTATGACGGGCTGGTGCGCTTCGCCGACGGCAGCCTCGAGGTCGAGCCGGCGCTCGCCGAGAGTTGGCAGGTGAGTGCGGACGGCACCGTCTATACCTTCCAGCTGCGCGAGGACGTGACCTTCCACGACGGCACCGCCTTCGACGCCGAGGCGGTCGCGTTCAACTTCGAGCGCATGCTCGACGAGGACCATCCCTTCCACGCCACCGGGCCGTTCCCGCTCTCCTTCTTCTTCTCCGCGGTCGAGGAGGTCGAGGTCGTCGATCCGCTCACCGTCCGCTTCCATCTGAGCGAGCCCTACGCGCCGTTCCTCTCGAACCTGGCCTATCCCACGGGCCTCATCGTCTCGCCCGAGGCGGTGCGCGCGCACGGCCAAGACTACGGCCGCAACCCGGCCGGCACGGGTCCCTTCGTCTTCGGCACCTGGCAGGCCAACCGTCAGGTCGCGGTCGAGCGCAACCCGGACTACTGGGACGGCGCGCCGCCGCTCGCCGGCGTCGTCTTCCGCCCCATCACCGACGCCAACGCCCGCGTCGCCGAGTTGCTGGCCTCCAACATCGACCTCATGGTCGAGGTGCCGCCGGACAACGTCGAGATGTTCGATTCCGACCCCGCCTTTCGCTACCAGGAGCAGCCGGGCCCGCACTTGTGGTTCTTGATCCTCAACACCCGCGAGGCGCCGTTCGACGACGTGCGCATGCGCCGGGCGGTCAACTACGCCATCGACAAGGAAACGATCGTCGAGGACGTGCTGCAGGGCACGGCGACCGTGGCCACGGGCCCGACGCCCGCGGCCTTCGGTTGGGCCTTGAACGCCGCGCTCGAGCCCTACCCGCACGACCCGGAGCGCGCCCGGGACCTGATCGCGGAGGCGGGCTACGGCGACGGCGTCGAGGTCGTCTTCTTCGTCACCGAGGGCGGCTCGGGCATGCTCGATCCGGTGGCGATGGGCACGGCGATCCAGGCCGATCTCGCCGATGTCGGTATCGACGCCGAGATCCGCACCTTCGAGTGGAACACCTTCCTCGACCGGGTCAACGCCGGCCTCGAGGGCCGCGCCGACATGGCCGAGATGGCCTGGATGACCAACGACCCGGACACGCTGCCGTACCTCGCGCTCAGGAGCGCGGCCATGCCGGAGGACGGCGGCTTCAACTCGGGCTACTATTCGAACCCCGAGGTCGATCGCTTGCTGGAAGAGGCCCGGCGCGCCACCGACCGCGCCGAGCGGGCGCGCCTCTACAAAGAGATGCAGCGCATCGTCTACGAGGATGCACCCTGGGCCTTTGTCGCCACCTGGCAGCAGAACGCGGTGACCAAGGCGAACGTCGAGAATTTCGCGCTGCAGCCGTCCTTTTTGTTGCGCCTGGACGAGGTCGCCAAGCGCTAGGCGCGAGCCCGTGCTGGCCTACGCGCTCAAGCGGCTGGCGCTGGCGGTGCCGGTGCTGTTCGGGATCTCGCTGGTCGTCTTTCTCGTCATCTCGCTGATCCCGGGCGATCCGGCCACCGCCATCCTCGGCGCCTACGCCACGCCGGAGAACGTCGCCGCGCTCGAGCGCGATCTCGGCCTCGATCAGCCGCTGCCGGTGCAGTACGTCACCTGGCTCGCGGGCGTACTCGAGGGCGATCTCGGCCGCTCCTACTCGCTCAACCGGCCGGTCGCCGACGAGGTCGTGGAGCGCTTGGTGCCGACGCTGATCCTCGCCGGTGCGGCGCTCTTCCTGTGCACCGTGATGGGCCTCCTCGCCGGCGTGGTCGCCGCCGTGCGCCAGTACGGCTGGGCCGACAAGGCGATCACCCTCGCCGTCCTGATCGGGATCTCCACGCCGTCGTTCTTCTTAGGGATGCTGTTGATCCTCTGGTTCGCCGTCGGCCTCGGCTGGTTTCCCACGGGCGGCATGTACTCGATGTTCGGCGGCGGCGGGCTCGCGGACCTCTTGCACCACCTGGCGCTGCCGGCCTTCGCGCTGGCGGTGGTGGCGACGGGCGTGGTCGCACGGCTCACCCGCTCGAACATGCTGGAGGTGCTGCGCCAGGACTACGTGCGCACCGCCCGCGCCAAGGGGCTGCGCGAGCCGCGGGTGATCGGCCGCCACGCCTTCGTCAACGCGCTGGTCAACATCGTGCCGATCATCGGCATCCAGGCCGGCTTCGTGCTCGGCGGTGCGGTCTACATCGAGAGCGTCTTTCAGTGGCCCGGCATCGGCCGGATGCTGGTGCAGGCGATCTCGCAGCGCGACATCCTCTTGGTGCAGGGCGGCGTGCTGGTGGTCGCGGCGAGCTTCGTCTTGATCAACCTCGCGACCGACCTCGTGCAGGTGGCGCTCGATCCGCGCCTCAGGGACGAGCGTTGAGCCGCGGCGGCGCCTGGACGCGCTTTCGCCGCAACCAGCTCGCCGTGGTCGGCCTCGCCATCGTCGTCGCCTTCGCGCTCACCGCCCTCGCCGCACCGGTGCTGCCGCTCGCCGATCCCGACGCCACGGCCCCGCCGGACCGCCTGCAGCCGCCGTTCTCGCCCGGGGCCTGGCTCGGCACCGACCAGCTCGGCCGCGACCTGCTCGCGCGGCTGATCTGGGGCGCGCGCGTGAGCCTCGCCGTCGGCGTCGCCGCCACGCTCGCCGCCGCCGTCCTCGGCAGCACCATCGGCCTCCTGGCGGCCTATTTCGGCGGCGTGCTCGATCAGCTGTTGATGCGGCTGATCGACATGATCATGGCCTTTCCCTACCTGCTTTTGGCGCTGGCCATCGTCGCCGCCCTCGGCCCCGGGCTCTTCAACGCGCTCCTCGCCATCTCGGTGGTCAACATCCCCTTCTTCGCGCGCTCGGTGCGCGGAGCCACGCTCGGGCTGGTGCGGCGCGAGTTCATCGACGCCGCACGGCTCGCGGGCTTCTCGCACACCC
>CAZCVH010000163.1:0-5045 GCA_964502115.1 uncultured Geminicoccaceae bacterium | reverse complement strand
CTCAGACCGCCTCGACGGTCTGCGACTTGCGGTAGTTCGCCACCAGCGCGACCAGGGCCATCGAGGCGAGCCGGGCATGCACGGTGTCGGCGCGGCTGGTGAGCGCGATCGGCACGCGCGCGCCCAGGACGATCCCGGCGGCGTCGGCGTCGGCCAGGAACGACAGGCTCTTCGCCAGCATGTTGCCGGCCTCGAGATCGGGGACGACGAGGATGTCGGCCTCGCCCGCCACCGGGCTCGTGATCTGCTTGATGCGCGCGGCCTCGGCGTCGATGGCGTTGTCGAGGGCGAGCGGGCCGTCGAGCACGCCGCCGGTGATCTGGCCGCGGTCGGCCATCTTGCACAGCGCCGCCGCCTCGACGGTCGAGGGGACGTCGGGGTTGACCGTCTCCGTCGCCGACAGGATGGCGACCTTGGGCGTCTCGATCCCGGCGGCGTGGGCGAGGTCGATGGCGTTTTGGACGATGTCGACCTTGTCCTTGAGCGAGGGCGTGATGTTGACCGCGGCGTCGGTGATGATCAGCGGCTTGTCGTAGCTCGGGACGTCGAGCACGAAGCAGTGGCTGAGCCGACGCTCGGTCCTGAGCCCGGCGCCGCGGTCGACCACCGCGGCCATGAGCTCGTCGGTGTGCAGCGAGCCCTTCATCAAGGCTTCGGCCCGACCCGCGCGCACGAGCTCGACGGCGCGTTCGGCGGCGGCGTGGCTGTGGGGCGCCTCGACGATCTCGTACGGCTCGATGTCGAGCTCGGCCGCCTCGGCGGCGGCGCGGATCTTCGCCGGCGGACCGACCAGGATGGGGGTGATCATGCCGAGCTTGGCGGCGTCGACGGCGCTCTCCAGCGAGGCGGCGTCGCACGGGTGCACCACCGCCGTCAGCGTCGGCGGCAATTCTCGAACGCTGGCGATCAGGCGTTCGTACTTGTCGTGACCGTCTCTCGCCATCTCGCTCCTCCAGCGGCCTCTGCGCCTTCGCCGGCGCCCGTCGTCGACGGCCGTCGCCGACGGCCTGTTCCCGCGCCCATCCGCCGTCGCCCGGCCGCAGCCTGGACCCGGCCGCGACCGCCGCGGGCGAGGTCGCCATGGCGCAAGCGCGCTCGAACCGCAAGAGCGAGGCCTGCGCTCGGGAGCGACGCGCGCCCCGGCCTCCGCTCGCTTTCGAGCCGGCGCGGCCCGCGCTACCCTGCGCCGGCGCGAGAGAACGCCGACGATCCGGGAGGACGGGATGAGCACGACGACGGCGCGGGCCTATCGGGCGCACGCCCCGCAGACCTTGGGCGCGACCCTGGCCGAGCTGCCGGCGGTGGCGGAACGGCTCGGCGGCACCGTCGACGACTGGCGGGTGCGCGAGGTCGGCGACGGCAACATCAACCTCGTCTTCATCGTCGAGGGGCCGCGCGGCTCCGTCGTCGCCAAGCAGGCGCTGCCCTATGTCCGCCTCGTCGGCGAGAGCTGGCCCTTGCCGCTGGCGCGGGCCTCGTTCGAGCACGCCGCACTGGTCGAGCAGGCGCGCCACGCCCCGGCGCGGGTGCCCGCGCTCCACCATTTCGACGAGAGCCAGGCGCTCATCGTCATGGAGCACCTCACCCCGCACCTCATCCTGCGCAAGGGGCTGATCGCGGGCACCGTCTACCCCCAGCTCGCCGAGCACGTCGCCGAACTCCTGGCGCAGACGCTGTTCAAGACCTCGGATCTGCACCTCGCCGCCGCCGACAAAAAGCAGAAGATGAAATTTTTCTGCGACAACACCGCGCTCTGCAAGATCACCGAGGATCTGATCTTCACCGACCCCTACCGCGCGGCCGAGCTCAACCACCACACCAGCCCGCAGCTGGACGCGCTCGCCGTCCAGTTCCGCCGCGACACGCCCTTGAAGCGCGCCGCGCAGGAGCTCAAGCGGCGCTTTCTGGGCGACGCCCAGGCGCTGATCCACGGCGACCTCCACACCGGCTCGCTGATGGTGACCGCCGACGACACCCGCGCGATCGACCCCGAATTCGCCTTCTACGGGCCGATGGGCTTCGACATCGGCGCCGTGCTCGGCAACCTGCTGCTGGCCTATTACGCCCAGGACGGCCACGAGGAGCGGCCGGGCGCGCGCGACGACTACCGCGAGTGGATCCTGGCGCAGATCACCGCCATCTGGGAGGGTTTCGAGGCGCGGTTTCGCGCGCTCTGGGCCGAGGCCGGCACCGGCGACGGCTTCGTCGCCGGACTGTTCGACGACGCCGCCGACGCGCCCGCCGCCGCCGCGGCCAAGGACCGCTACCTGCGGGCGCTGCTCGCCGACGGCCTGCGCTTCGGCGGCATGAAGATGATCCGCCGCATCCTCGGCCTCGCCCATGTCGAGGACCTCGAGAGCATCGCCGACCCGGACCGCCGCGCCGCCTCGGAGCGGCGCGCCCTGGCGCTGGCGCGCGAGCTGGTGCTGTTCGGCGCGGGGGTGGCGAGCATCCACGAGGTCGCGCCCGCCGCGCGCTTCCACCGCCTGCGCTGAGAGCGGGCGCGGCGCTCAGCCGCCGACGACGACCCGGTACATGATGCGGTCGGGCCAGAAGGCGAAGCTGCCGGCGACGCCGAGCCCGCCGACGAAGACCCAGAGCATGGCGGCGCGATGCGCCCGCCCGCGGCCGGCGCGCAGCGCCCACAGGCCGCGGGCGAGGCCCACCAGGGTGAGGACGGCGAGCAGGTGGATCCAGCTGAAGCCGCGCCACTGGTCGATCTCGTGGATCCAAAAGGAGCTCGCGCACGCCGTCGCGACCAGCCCGACCCAGACCGCACCGACGAGCCGGTGGCCGGTCGTGCCCTTGGCGCGCCAAAGCTGCGGCAGGCCCAGGACGAGCGCGGCGAGCGCGCTCCAGGCGTGCAGCTGGATGGGCAGGCTCGCTTCGAGCAAGGGGTCGAGATCCAGCATCGCCTCCTCCACCGCTGCGAGCGTCGACGCCTCGCCGGACCCCGGCCTCGCGCCCAGGGCGGGCGCGCGCCGGGGGTCAGCGCGCCGTCGGCGCCGAGGGTTCGATCTCGAACTGCAACACGTCCAGCAGACGGTCGTATTTGTCGAGCACGTCGACGCGGTCGCGGCCGCCGATATAGACGCTGGCGAGCTCGTAGCTGTAGCTGTCCTGATTGGGCAGGTCGGCGAGCTCGGTGCCGCGCTGGACCATCAGGTGGACGCGGGTGTCGCCCTGGCGCGCCACCGCCCGCTCGATCGCCGCGCGCGGCGGCACCTGCGCGATGCGGCCGGGCTCGTGGGCCCGCGCGAAGAAGTGCGCGGCGACGTTCCAGCGCCCCTCGCGCGCGAGCGGGCGCGGCTTGCGCCCGACGGCGAGGTCGACGACGACCGAGAGATGCGACACGCCGTGGACCTTGTGGAACAGATCGGCGTGGCTCTGCGAGGCGCGCGGGTTGATCTCCAACAGCCAGACCTGGTCGTTGCTCTGGTCGTAGAAGAACTCGGCGTTGAAGGGGCCGTGGGCGTAGCCGAACTGCTGGATCACCGCGCGCACCACGTCGATCATCCGGTGCTGGACCTCGAGCGGCAGGATCGAGGGGTACTCGTAGCGGGCGAAGGAGGAGCTGTCGGCCTCGCGCACGCTGTCGACGACGCCGTAGACGACGACGCGGCCGCCGTGGGCGTAGCCTTCCAGCGTGCACTGCGCGCCGCCGATGGTGCTCTCGGCGAGGAACGTCTCGGGCCGCTCGGTGAGCTCGTCGGGCATGTCGTAGGCCCGCATGATCGCCCGGAAGGGCTCGACGATGGCGGGCCCGCGCTCGCGGCAGACCGCCATGATGCGCTGGAACTGGCGCTCGTCCGGGATCGCGTAGGCCAGATACGAGCGAAAGGACTTCACCGGCTTGATCCAGAAAGGCGGAATCAGGCCGAGCTCGGCATAGGCGTCGTCGTCGGCGGGATCGAAGGCGTGGAAGGTCGGGATGTTGTCCGCGACCACCTTGTGCTGTTCGAGGCGGCTCCAGTATTTGTGCTCGCACTTGAAGAGCGCGGCGAGGTCGGGGCCGGGCAGGCCGAAGCGGTGGGCGAGCGCGGCGGCGACGATGGTGCCGGGAAAGTCGAAGATGCTCGCCACCCCGGCCGGCCCGCCGGGCACCGCCGCCATCCGCTCGGCGGCGCGCTCGATCAACGCGGCGACGTCGACCTCGCCGTCGTCGCGGATCTCGGCGAGGGTGAGCGCCGGCTCGAAATCGAACTCGGCGGCCTGCGGCAGGCTCTCCAACAGCGTCCGGTTGAACGCGTCGAGGCCGACGAAGAACACCGTCCCGCGCTCGGACATCGACCGTGGCCTCCCCGCCGTGCGCTGATGCCGCGCGGCCGACCGCGCACGGCGTCGCTCCGCGTGCCCGTCAGCCGCGCTCGTCGACCCGATAACGAAAGCCGCGACCGATCGGATCCATGAGCACGCCGGGCAGCACCGTCAACAGCCGCACGCCGAGCGCCTCGAGCGGCGGAAAGGCGATCAGCCCGCGGTTCTTGGCGAGCCCCTTGGCGATGAACCGCGCCGCCCGCTCGGCGCTCCACTCGCCCATGCGGGTGCCCTGGACCTGCGCCGCCATCTCGGTGTCGACGAAACCCGGGCAGATCACGCTGACCTGGACGCCGCGGCGCCCGAGCTCGCCCCGCAGCGCCTGGCCGTAGGTCCGGATCGCCGCCTTGCTGGCGCCGTAGCTCGCCATGCCGCCGAAGCCGGTGATGCCGGCGAGCGAGCTCATCAGCGCGAGCTGGCCGCGGCCGCGCCCGGTCATCTTCGGCACGCAGGCGGTGACCACGTGCGCCGCACCCAGGACGTTGGTCTCCAGCACCAGCCGCAGGTTGTCCGGCGCGGCGCCGAAGGGGTCGTCGGGCCGGTTGACGCCGGCGTTGGCGACGGCGAGGTCGAGCGGGCGCTCGGCGTCGGCGGCGTCGATCCAGTCGGCCACGGCGGCGCGGTCACGGACGTCGATCACCGCCGCCGTCGCCTCCGCGCCGGCGGCGCGGGTGGCCGCCGCCACCGCCTCGAGAGATCGGAAGAGCACACGTCTGAACTCCAGTCAC
>CAZCVH010000162.1:0-5049 GCA_964502115.1 uncultured Geminicoccaceae bacterium | reverse complement strand
TCTCCTTCGGCACCCGGTTCTAGTCGGCGCCGGTGGCCTTGCTAGCGCGCGTCCCGGCGACGTGGATCCGAGCCAACCGCACACCCCGCCCGGCCGCCCACCAGCATGATGCCCCGGGTGGTCGGGCGGGGTGTGCGGGTGGGTCCGCCCAAGTGGGATGCGCCATAGCGCGGCTGGTTCTCGCCCTCTTGGTGGCCGCGGCTCTCGCCGGCGGCGCGCGCGCGCAGGAGGCGGGCGGCTCCCAGGCGCCGCTCGCCCCCGCCATCGTCGCCGTCATCGACTACCAGCGGCTCTTGCGCGAGAGCGAGGCGGCGCAGAGCATCCGCGCCCAGATCGAAACCCAGCGCCAAGCCTACGAGGCCGAGGTCGAAGCCGAGCGCGAGCGCCTGGCCGAGGCCGACCGCCGCCTCGACGACGCCCGCGACGATCTCTCGCCCGAGGCGTATCGCGAGCGCCGCCGCGCCTTCGAGCGGGACGTCGCCGCGGTGCAGCGGCTGGTCCAGCAACGTCGCCGCCAGCTCGACGAGGCCTCCAGCGCCGCCTTTCAGCGCATCCGCGACACCGTGGTCCAGATCATCGACGCGCTGAGCGACCGCTATCGCTTCAACCTGGTGTTGCCGCGCGCGGAAGTGCTGGTGTTCGCCCCGGAGCTCGACCTCACCGGCGAGGTCATGGCCGAGCTCGACGCCCGCCTGCCCCGCGTCGACATCCCCGCCTTCGAGGACTGAGAGCCGTGGCCGACCCCCGCTTTTTCGACCGCGCCGGCCCGTTCACGCTCGCCGAGGTGGCGGCGCGCGCCGGGGCGCTGCTGGCGGGCGACGGCACCCGCGCGATCGAGGACGTGGCTCCGCTCGCCGGCGCCGGACCGCGCCAGCTCGCCTTCTTCGAGGATCGCCGGTTCGAGGCCGCGCTCGCACGGACCGGCGCCGGCGCGGTGCTGGTGCGCGACGGCGATCGCGCGCGGGTGCCGCAAACGGCGATCGCGCTGGTGACGACCGAGCCCTACCGCGCCTACGCCCGCGTCGCCGAGCTGTTCTACGGCCCCGGCGGCGGCCCGTCGCCGTCGCCGTAGAACAGCTCGGCGACGGCGACGGGCCGCCGCCGGGGGTGCACGCGTCGGCGTCGGTCGACCCGAGCGCGCGCCTCGGCGCCGAGGTCGGCGTGGCCGCCGGGGCGATCGTCGAGGCCGACGCGGAACTCGGCGACGGCTGTCGCATCGGTGCCGACGCGGTCGTCGGCCGGCGTTGCATCCTCGGTCCCGGTTGCCGGATCGGGCCGGGCGCGAGCGTCGCCTACGCGCTCGTCGGGGCGCGCACCATCGTCCACGCCGGTGCGCGGATCGGTCAGGACGGCTTCGGCTTCGCCCTCGGCGTCGAGCACGGCAAGGTGCCGCAGCTCGGTCGCGTGCTGGTCGGCGACGACGTCGAGATCGGCGCCAACACCACGATCGATCGCGGTGCCCTCGGCGACACCGTCGTCGGCAGCGGCACCAAGATCGACAACCTGGTGCAGATCGCCCACAACGTCGTGATCGGGGAGCATTGCGTGATCGTCGCGCAAAGCGGTATTGCCGGAAGCGCGGTATTGGGCCACCACGTCGTGCTCGGTGGTCAGGCCGCGGTCAACGGCCACGTGACCATCGGTCCGGGGGCTCGGCTCGCCGCGCGTGCCGGGGTGATCGGCGATTTGGACGGCGACGCGGATTACGGTGGCACGCCGGCCGTACCCGCCCGAGAATGGCGCCGCCAGGTCGTCGCGATCCGACGGCTGGGGCGGAGGCGTTGAGGACGAGAGCATGAGCGAACCGGCGGCGGCCATCGCCGAGCCTTCGGAGATCGATCTCGACGGGATCATGGCGCGGATCCCGCATCGGTATCCGTTTCTCCTGATCGACAAGCTGGTGGACGTCCGTCCCGGCGAGAGCGCGGTCGGTGTCAAGAACGTCACCGTCAACGAGCCCTATTTCCAGGGCCATTTCCCGAGCCGGCCGGTGATGCCGGGCGTCTTGATCATCGAGGCGATGGCTCAGACCGCGGGCGTGCACGTCGCGGTCACGCTCGGCCCCGACGCGGTCGGCCGCCAAGTCTATTTCATGACCATCGAAAGCGCCCGCTTTCGCGCCCCGGTGGTGCCGGGCGATCAGTTGCGTCTGGAGGTCAAGCACCTGCGCTCGCGCCTGTCGGTCTTCAAATACGAAGGCCGCGCCATGGTCGAGGATCGCCTGGTCGCCGAAGCGACCTACTCGGCGATGCTGATGGACGAGTAGTGCCCCGCGACATCCACCCGAGCGCCGTCGTCGACCCCGAGGCGCGCCTCGGTGAGAGCGTGCGGATCGGCCCTTTTTGCGTGGTCGGCCCGGAGGTCACCCTCGGCGAGGACGTCGAGCTCGTCAGCCACGTCTCGCTCGCCGGCCGCACCAGCGTCGGCGACGGCACGGTGGTCTACCCCTTCGCCGCGCTCGGCCACCCGCCGCAGGATCTGAGCTACGCCGGCGAGCCGACCGAGCTCAAGATCGGCGCCGCCAACCGCATCCGCGAGCACGTCACCATGCACCCGGGCACCGCCCGCGGCCGCGGCGTGACCGTGGTCGGCGACCACAACCTGTTCATGGCGGCCACCCACGTCGCCCACGACTGCGTCCTCGGTAGCCACGTCATCATGGCCAACAACGCCACCCTCGGCGGCCATGTGAGCGTCGGCGATCACGCCTATCTCGGCGGCCTGTGCGCGGTGCATCAATATGTCCGCATCGGCACGACCGCGATGATCGGCGGGGTCACCGGCGTCGAGGGCGACGTCATCCCCTACGGCCTGGTGATGGGCGATCGCGCCGTCCTGGCGGGGCTCAACCTCGTCGGCCTGCGCCGCCGCGGGGTCGGGCCGGCGGATCTGCGCGTGCTCCGCAACGCCTATCGCCAACTCTTCGTCGACGACCGCGGCGCCTTCGCCGATCGGCTGCTCGAGGTCGCCGAGGTCTACGGCGATCAGCCCCGGGTCATGGAGATCGTGGCCTTCATCCAGGAACGCGGCGTGCGCGAGATCTGCCAGCCCGCGGGCGCGCCGCGGCGGTGAGCGCGGTGGACGCCAAGCTGGGGCTCCTGGCCGGCGGCGGGGCGCTCGCCCCCGCCGTGGCCGAGGCGGTGCGCGCCGAGGGCCGCGCCCTGTTCGTCGTCGCCTTCAAGGGTCACACCGCGGCCGAGTGGGTCGAGCGGTTCGAGCACGCCTGGGTGCCGCTCGGCGCCGTCGGCCGCACCCTGGCGCTGCTGCACGCCGCCGATTGCGGCGAGGTCTGTCTGATCGGCCGCGTCGGCCGACCGTCGCTCGCCGCCGTCGCGCTCGATCGTCGCGCCCGCGCCATGCTCGCCCGCCTCGGCGGGCGCGACGCCGGCGACGACCGCCTGCTGCGGCTCATCGTCGCCGAGCTCGAGGCCGACGGCTTTCGGGTGGTCGGTGCCGACACGCTCGCCGCCCGGCTGCTCGCTCCCGACGGGCGGATCACCGGGATCGACGTCCCGGCCGACGCCTGGGCCGACATCCGCCGCGGTGTCGCCGTCGCCCGCGCCCTCGGCGCCGTCGACGTCGGCCAGGCGGTGGTGGTGCAGGGCGAGCTGGTGCTGGGCGTCGAGGCCGCCGAGGGCACCGACGCCCTTTTGGCGCGCTGCGGTGAGCTCCAGCGCGAGGGCCCCGGCGGCGTGCTCGTGAAGGGCCGCAAGCCCGGCCAGGAGCGTCGCGTCGATCTGCCCACGATCGGGCCCGAGACGGTGCGCGGCGCCGCGGCGGCGGGGCTGCGCGGCGTCGCCGTCGAAGCCGGTCACACCCTCGTCGCGGATCTCGCCGGCCTCGAACGCGCGGCGCGCGCGACCGGTGTCTTCGTCGTCGGCGTGGATCCCTGGGCGTGAGTTTGCGGGTCTTCGTCATCGCCGGCGAGACGTCGGGCGACTTTCTCGCCGCGCGCCTGTTGGAGGCGCTGGCGGAGCGCCTCGGCCCGCTCGTCCTCGACGGGGTGGGCGGTCCCGAGCTCGCCCGGCTGGGACTGGTCTCGCGCTTCGCGATGGACGAGCTCTCGCTGGTCGGCGTCGCCGAGGTCGTGCCCCACCTGCCGCGGCTGATCCGCCGTCTGCGGCAGACGAGGCGGGCCATCCGTGCCGCGCGCCCCGATCTGGTCCTCACCGTCGACAGCCCGGCCTTCTCGCTGCGGGTCCAGGCGCGCATCGGCGACGTCGGCGCCGCACGCGTGCACTACGTCGCGCCCCAGGCCTGGGCCTGGCGGCCGGGGCGCGCCGCCGAGCTCGCCCGCATCGTCGACCGGGTGCTGTTCATCCTGCCGTTCGAGGCCGCGTTCTTTCGCGGCTACGGCGTGGAGGGGGTCGAGGTCGGCCACCCCATGGTCGAGCGCGTGCCCGCACGGGAGGCGTTCGTGCACCGGGCGCGCGGCGCCGGGCCGGCGACGCTGTGCCTGCTGCCCGGCAGCCGCAGGAGCGAGATCGCCCGCCATCTGCCGGTGCTGCGGGACGCGGTGGCGCGCCTGGCGGCCGACCGCCCTGGGCTCGCCTGCGTGCTCGCCACCCTGCCGGCGCGGGCCGACGAGGTGCGGGCCCTCACCGCCGCTTGGCCGACGCCCCTGCACATCGAGGTCGATCCCGACCGTCGCTTCGACGCCTACGCCGGCGCCGATCTGGCGCTGGCCGCCTCCGGCACCGTCGGGCTCGAGCTGGCGCTGGCGCGGCTGCCGACGGTGGTGCTCTACCGCACCAGCCCGCTCACCGCCGCGCTCGCCCGCCGGCTCCTGCGCGTCCCCCATGTCAGCCTCTTGAACCTCGTCGCCGGCCGCGAGATCGTCCCCGAGCTCCTGCAGGAGCGCTGCGCCGGGCCCGAGCTCGCCGCCGCGGCCGGCCGGCTGCTCGACGACGCCGCGGCGTGGCGCCGCCAGGTCGTCGAGCTCGACGCCGTCGCGCGAGCGCTCGGGGCGGGCGGCGAGGCGCCCAGGCGGCGCGCCAGATCGGAAGAGCGTCGGGTAGGGAAAGAGGGTAGATCTCGGTGGGCGCCGTA